>NZ_BDGJ01000223.1 GCF_002207765.1 Calderihabitans maritimus | reverse complement strand
TGCGGTCCCGGTGGTTGAGTATGGGGCCGAAGGTGAAGGAATTTGAAGAGAAAATGGCTGCGTACGTCGGTCGGCGGTTTGCGGTGGCGGTGAACAGCGGGACCAGCGGGCTTCACCTTTTGGTGCGCAGCCTGGGTATCGGCGAGGGGGACGAAGTGATTACCACCCCCTTTAGTTTTGTGGCTTCGGCCAACTGTATTCTTTACGAGAGGGC
>NZ_BDGJ01000222.1 GCF_002207765.1 Calderihabitans maritimus | reverse complement strand
GTGCGGGAGCCGGAATATGCCGCTTTCTACCGCAAGAAATTTACCGAAGCCAGGCATCATCACCATAAGCGCGCTCTGGTCTTGACTGCCCGCAAGCTCGCACGCATGGTCTTCACGCCGCTGAGTGAGGGCCAAATTTACCGGCCAAGGAGGTTAGGGTAAATA
>NZ_BDGJ01000221.1 GCF_002207765.1 Calderihabitans maritimus | reverse complement strand
TCAGCAACCTGACACTTGCTTGTCATGAATGCAATCAACGTAAGGGGTCCATGACAGCTACTGAGTTTGGTTATCCCCACATACAAGAGCAAGCTAAACAGTCACTAAGAGAAGTAGCTTTTATAAACACCACACGCTGGCACCTGTATGAGCGCCTGAAGGCTACTGGCCTCCCAGTTGAGTGTGGCACAGGTGCTCTAACCAAGATGAACCGCGTCACTCGTGGATTGCCTAAAGAACACTACTTCGATGCCTGTTGTGTTGGAC
>NZ_BDGJ01000220.1 GCF_002207765.1 Calderihabitans maritimus | reverse complement strand
CACGTATCCTGGAGAAGTTTTGCTCCGAATCCCGGGTAGAGTTCAATGTGGTTGAAGCTGTCTTTGCTATGGTCCTAAACCGGTTAATTGACCCCCATAGCAAGCTCCGGGTCAGCGAATGGGCCCAGGAAGACGTCTATGAGCCCAGGTTCTCGGATCTTCAGCTACACCA
>NZ_BDGJ01000219.1 GCF_002207765.1 Calderihabitans maritimus | reverse complement strand
TTTTGGTATATTTAACCTCTTATGGAGCAGGGCCTCATTTTCCTTCTTGGCCCCCGATATTTATTGACTCATACCTTTATAAAGAGGTTTATAAAAGCCTGAGGGTGATTTTTTTTTGTGCGCCCGGCATGGGCGTTAACTTGGTGGTGAAAGTCCACTGCAGGCGAGGCAGCACGAGTCTGG
>NZ_BDGJ01000218.1 GCF_002207765.1 Calderihabitans maritimus | reverse complement strand
CATCCACCGTATGCCCTTACTAGCTTGACCTCGCTCGGCGCTCTCTCCCCTGTGCAGTTTTCAAAGAACGGTTTGATCTCTCAAAACTAAACAGCGACCGAGCCCGTATCGACCTAGGAGTATAACTCCTTAGAAAGGAGGTGATCCAGCCGCA
>NZ_BDGJ01000217.1 GCF_002207765.1 Calderihabitans maritimus | reverse complement strand
TCCCATGGTCTACGTGCCCTATTGTTCCTACGTTAACGTGCGGTTTCGTCCTCTCAAATTTCGCCTTCGCCATTTCACATCCTCCTTTAAGCTTTTAACGTTTTATTAAACTATTCCCGTCCACTACGCTTAGCTATAATCGCCTCAGCTATATTTTTAGGTACCTCCTGGTAGTGAGAAAACTGCATTACATAATTACCTCTTCCTTGGGTACGGGAACGCAAGTCAGTAGCGTAACCGAACATTTCTGCCAACGGAACATAGCCTCGAATAACTTGAGCTCCCGACCTCGGCTCCATTCCTTCCACTTTACCCCGGCGAGCATTAAGGTCTCCTATAACATCGCCCATATATTCTTCCGGCACTACTACTTCAACTTTCATAACCGGTTCCAGCAGTACAGGGTTGGCTTTCTGAGCCCCCGCTTTAAATGCTTGAGACGCCGCAATCTTGAAAGCCATTTCTGAGGAGTCCACTTCATGGTACGATCCGTCATATAAGGTAACTCTAACGTCCACCACCGGATATCCTGCTATAACACCGTTTTCCATGGCTTCCCGGACACCGGCTTCCACTGCCGGGATATACTCTTTAGGAACTACGCCGCCAACAATTTTATCAACAAATTCAAAACCCTTACCTCTTTCTAGCGGTTCTAACTCCAGCCAAACATGACCATATTGACCCCGTCCACCAGTTTGGCGGATAAATTTACCCTCTACTTTGGTAGAAGAGAGAATGGTCTCCTTGTAAGCTACCTGGGGACGGCCTACATTGGCATCCACCTTAAATTCCCGCATCAGGCGGTCTACAATAATTTCCAGGTGAAGTTCTCCCATACCAGAAATTATAGTTTGCCCGGTCTCTTGGTCAACGTGCACCTTAAAAGTAGGATCTTCCTCCGCCAGCCTTTGAAGAGCCGTACTCATTTTTTCCTGATCCGCTTTCGTCTTCGGTTCAATAGCAACCGAAATAACCGGCTCAGGAAACTCCATGGATTCCAAAACTATAGGATGGTTCTCCTCACAAAGGGTATCTCCGGTCGTAGTTTCCTTCAGACCTACCGCAGCCACGATATCTCCGGCAAAAGCTTCCGGGATCTCTTCCCGATGGTTGGCATGCATCTGTAAAATTCGTCCAACTCGCTCTCTTTTCCCTTTCGTGGAGTTATACACGTATGAACCGGAACGTAATACCCCCGAATATACCCTGAAAAAGGTTAATTTACCCACATAAGGATCCGCCATTATTTTAAAGGCAAGTGCCGAAAAAGGCTCATCATCGCTGGAAATCCGCCTGTCCTCTTCTCCCGTCTCAGGATCAATGCCCCTCACCGCCGGTACGTCTGTGGGCGAAGGTAAATAGTCAATGATGGCATCCAGCAACGGCTGAACCCCTTTGTTCTTAAATGAAGAACCGCAAAGCACCGGAATCATTTTCACCGCTAAAGTTGCCTTCCGAATTCCGGCTTTAATCTCCTCAACGCTCAACTCTTCTCCTTCCAAGTACTTAATCATCAATTCTTCGTCACTTTCCGCCACGGCTTCCAGCAATTTCTCTCTGTATTCTGCCACCAAATCAACCATGTCTTCAGGAATTTCTGTCTCTTCGCTCCGCGTACCTAAATCATCAACATAAATGATGGCCTTGTTGGAAATTAAATCTACTACCCCACGGAAAGATTCTTCTGCTCCAATGGGAAGTTGAATTGGGACAGGATTTGCGCCCAATCTTTCTTTAATCATTCTGACTCCTCGGAAGAAGTCGGCTCCAACCCGGTCCATTTTATTAATGTAAGCAATCCGGGGTACCCCATATTTATCTGCCTGGCGCCAAACCGTTTCCGACTGCGGTTCAACTCCACCGACGGAGCAGAATATGGCTACCGCCCCATCAAGAACCCGCAGGGAACGTTCCACCTCTACAGTGAAGTCCACGTGGCCAGGCGTATCTATAATATTAATACGATGATCTTTCCAGTAACAGGTGGTTGCAGCAGAGGTAATGGTGATGCCTCTTTCCTGTTCCTGAATCATCCAGTCCATAGTCGCTGCCCCGTCATGCACTTCCCCAATTTTATGAACTCTCCCTGTATAAAAGAGTATTCTTTCCGTAGTAGTTGTTTTACCGGCGTCGATATGGGCCATGATACCTATATTTCTTGTTTTTTCTAAGGGAAATCTCTTTGCCATATTAACCTCCTCCTCTAGCCGCAACAAAAACAAAAGTTTTCTTCCATGTTTTACCACCGGTAGTGGGCAAACGCCCTGTTAGCCTCTGCCATTTTATGAGTATCTTCCTTCTTCTTGACTGCTCCCCCAGTACCGTTGGCTGCATCCATTATCTCTGCCGCGAGCTTCTCGATCATACTTTTACCGCCTCGTTCGCGGGCATAGTTAACTATCCACCGTATAGCTAAAGTTTGCCTTCTTTCCGGCCGAACCTCTACCGGAACCTGATAGTTAGCGCCGCCCACTCTACGAGCCTTAACTTCCAGGACCGGCATAACATTTTTCAACGCTTGTTCAAAAACTTCCATAGGATCTCGGCCGGTTTTTTCTCTAATGAGGCCAAAAGCACCGTAGCATATTTTCTCTGCTTTACTTTTTTTCCCGTCCCGCATTACTTGGTTTATAAGTTTAGTAACTTTAGTGCTGTTATAAATTGGGTCAGGCATAACTTCACGCTTAGGAACACTTCCTCTTCGTGGCATCTGTTTCCCCCCTTCACCTCTGCGCTACCTTATTTTTTGGGCCGTTTAGTTCCATATTTGGATCTTCCTTGCTTCCGATCCTGTACTCCTGCAGCATCCAGAGCACCTCGAATAATATGATACCTAACTCCCGGCAGGTCTTTCACCCGTCCCCCCCTGACTAAGACAACTGAGTGTTCTTGGAGGTTATGGCCAATACCAGGAATATAAGCAGTAACTTCAATACCATTAGTTAGACGAACCCTTGCTACCTTTCTCAAGGCCGAGTTGGGCTTTTTGGGAGTTGTGGTATATACTCTGGTACATACTCCGCGCTTTTGAGGAGATTCCTTCAAAGCGGGAGCAGACGATTTCTTTTCAACCATTTTTCTCCCTTTACGAACTAGCTGGCTAATTGTCGGCATACACCCACCTCCTTCCCAAACTGTTTAATAACTATTAGGTAATAGGAGGATGCCTCTAATACCGAGATAAATAACTGATCTAATCTTCAATGATAGCCGCGGAAGCCGCCCCTACTTCTATCCCACAAGCTTGCCCTAATTCTGCCATAGAACTAACACGAATAATCTCGGTGCCTTTTTCTTGGCATAAGGCTATCAGTGGGTCAACCACATGGGAGTCAGCATCCTCTGCTATATAAACTACTTTGGCGAGGCCTTTCTGAACTGCTTTAGTAGTTTGTTTTGTTCCCACTGTTTTTTTTCGAGCCTTCCGCAGTCTCTCAAAAGGCATCATCCTAGACCTCCTTCGGAAATTACACACTTATAGATATTATCACGTTCCAAATACACTGTCAATACAATTAAGCACCTTCGAAGCTGTCAAGTGGACCTAGGTAATTTTTTCGATTTTCTTTCCTCCAATGGTAATTGGGGATTTATGTATGA
>NZ_BDGJ01000216.1:2733-6450 GCF_002207765.1 Calderihabitans maritimus | reverse complement strand
TGGAAGACCTTAGGGAAGAACATTTTCGGCATTTTCTGGCCTACTGGTTCATCCGCCATACCCGTGGCAAGGTGCGGGCGTCGGCAGGAAAGATGATGGCTGTGCTGGAAAAGTTCTGCCGGTGGGTCTATGCCCACCACGGGATTGAACTTCCCCGCCTTTACGCACCGGTACGGGAGGCATTAGAGGAGGCCCTTCCCCGGCTGTACAGGTTGGAGCAGGTATTGAGTCCTTTCCGGGGAGACCCGTACACCTGTTATGTGGCAGCACTGGAGGGGAAGGAAAAGGCCAGGGAAATGGGCTTATTAGCCAATGCCCCCTATTTGGCCAGGGTGCAGGGCAACTTTGAAGTGGTTGCCGTTTTGCTGGACTGTCGAGCAGGTCTTAAACGATTAAGGGACGGCCGGGATGTAGGTCCGGTACAGCTTCCTAGGGAAGCGGAGGGCCTGTTGGAGAAAGGCGACATTTTACACCTGGAGTTGGGGCAGAAGGACTTTGAGTGGGAAGTGTTGGAGAGCGGCTTCTGCTACCCGGCGTTGGCCCGGGAATTTTTACAACAGGAAGAATTATAGGAGGAGGTTGTCAGATGGTTACTGTTACCTTTCACGGGCATGCTTGTTTTTGTATTACCGGTGAGAAACACAGGGTGATTATTGACCCGTGGCTTACGGGCAACCCCCAGGCGGACATGAAGGTGGAAGAAGTTCAGAATATCGATGCAGTTCTGGTTACCCACGGTCATGCCGACCACCTGGGGGATGCGGTGGAGATTTCTAAAAAATGCGACGCTATCGTGGTTGCCCCATATGAGCTGGCCACCTTCTGTGAGCGCCGGGGGGCTAAAGTCCATCCCATGCATATAGGAGGGGCTCGCCGGTTTGAATTCGGCTGGGTTAAGCTGACCCAGGCGCTGCACGGCTCGGCCGTCGTGGACGGAGGGGGCACCCACTACACCGGTAATCCGTGTGGCTTTCTCCTCGAGATGGATGGCCGGGTTATTTATCATGCCGGCGACACGGGCCTGTTCGGGGACATGAGAATCCTAAGCGAGACCCTGCCGAATGGAAAAAAGATCGATGTGGCCCTACTGCCCATCGGGGATAACTTTGTCATGGGGCCGGAGGATGCTTTTACCGCGGCCCGGTGGATACAGCCGCATATAGTTGTTCCCATGCACTACAATACCTTCCCGGTAATTGAGCAGGATCCCTACCAGTTTAAAGAGCGCGTGGAAAAAGAACTAGGCCTTGAGTGCAGGGTGCTTAAACCGGGAGAAGGATTTGACCTGTAGTCGCGAGGGGTATAGAGTAACATCGAGCTGAAGAAAAATATTGCATATTTATCCAAACCCCTGTATAATTATTAGTATCAATTTTGCAGGGGTGAAGGATATGAATATCCGCAAGGCCCATATCCGGGACATTCCGGCTATCCAGGAACTGATAAACGTTTATGCCAGCCAGGGGTTGATGCTTCCCCGTTCTCTCAATTCCCTTTGCGAGGGGCTGAGAGATTTCCTGGTGGTAGAAGAAGCGGGGAAGATCGTGGGAGTGGGGGCATTGCATATCCTCTGGACCGACCTGGCGGAGATAAGGTCCCTGGCCATCGCCCCGGAGAGGGTGAAAAACGGCCTGGGTTTGAAAATTGTGCGGGCTCTGCTGGAAGAAGCCCGGCAGTTGGGAATAGAAAAGGTCTTCACCCTTACCTACCAGCCGGGATTTTTTGAAAAATGCGGGTTTCACAGGGTGCCGAAAGATGCTTTGCCCCAAAAAGCATGGAAAGAATGCTTTGACTGCGTCAAATTCCCCAACTGCGACGAAGTGCCGCTCCTAATTGAATTAAAGGACATCCAGCCCAATCAAACCGGGTGACACCACCCGGTTATTTTTTATGACCGTCGGGTGCCGGGAATCAACCATTCGTCGCCGGGTAATAGTTAGGTATGGGGCCGGGTGTTATAATAAGTTTCACCACAGGGCAAATGGGGTGGTAAGGTGGTAGGCGGTTATCCGTTATGGGACGCTCATACACACCTGTTTCCGGAACGACTGTTTCAGGCCATCTGGCGCTGGTTTGACCGCCGGGGTTGGAGGATACCTTTTAAGGAACCGACGGCCCGGCTGATACAGTCTTTGACGGAAATAGGGGTAGAAAAGGCCTTTTTTCTGACTTACGCTCATAAACCGGGTATGTCGCTGGAACTCAACCGCTGGATGAAGTCCGTGGTAGAAAAGTATCCCATGCTGGTACCTTTTGGTTCCATCCACCCGGAAGACGAGAATCTTGAGGAAGTCATCAGCAAAACACTGGACGAGTGGAATTTTTGCGGTTTCAAAATTCACCTGTTGGTTCAGGACCTGGCTGCCGACGATCCCGGACTTTTTCCTATCTATGAGGCCCTGGAAGAAAGGGGGAAGGTTCTGGTCATCCATGCGGGCGGGTTTCCCTTTGAGGATGACCCGGAGGCCCCCCGCCGGCTGGCCCGCGTTTTCCGCAAGTTTCCTCGGTTGAAGGCTCAGGTGGCCCATATGGGTATGTTCCGCATGGAACAGACACTGGAACTGGTAGAGGAATACCCCGGTATCTACCTGGATACGGCCTATGTCTTTGGCAACCCTGAGCTACCGCTCAGGGTCAACAGAATGGAAGAGATTCTGCATACGTACCGGGAGCGGATAATCTTCGGAAGCGATTTCCCCATCATGGAATTTCACCCTTTGAGCAGTGTAAAGGCTTTATTGGATTTGAAGCTACCGGATGAAATTTACCGGCAGATCTTTCGGGAGAATGCGCGGCAGTTAGTTGAGGGTTGATGTAGCTCTACTGTTCGCAGCGAAGCGACATGGAATCGAGCTTTGCTGGGGGATGTAGGCGTCGGCTCCGGAGGTTCTCGGCTGGCAAACTAGCGCTCGGGTCTCGCTACCTACATCCCCCAGTCCCCGCCAAATGGCTTTAAGTTTGGCCTGCGCAGATTTCCGGAACCAATGCAAATAATAGAGCTGCCTCGTGAAGAATGGGGGTATAGGCGAGAACAAATAGCGCCAGAATTTACTGGAAAGATTTGTATATCAAGCTGGGGACGGTTCTTGACTTGAATGGTCTACTGGCGGCGAGGGGCAAAATAAGGCGGGGAATATTGATTAAAGGAGGTGCATATAATATAATAAAAATGCAAATGCAAATTACTTGCAATTAGAGGTAAGGTCTTATGAAAAAGATTTTTCTGGGAGCACTCTTGACAGTTTATCTGTTGGTCTCCGGTGGATGTGGCGTCCAATCTCCGGAGCCTACTTCCGCTGGGAAGATACTTGTCGCTACTACCATTTACCCTCTATATGACTTTGCCAATAAGATAGGCGGTGAACGGATCCGGCTGGTTAACCTGATACCTCCGGGGGTTGAAGCCCACGACTGGGAGCCCGGGGTGCAGACCCTGGTTCGGTTAAATGAGGCCCGGGTTTTAATATATAACGGCCTGGGCATGGAACCGTGGCTGGAAAAGGTTTTGGAAGCGCTGGAAAACCCGGACCTGATAGTAGTTAATGCTTCAGAGGGATGGGAAGCAGTGGCGGAAAAGCGCGGGGAGGAACCGGCGGTCGGGCAAATGTCCGGGCCGGACCCACATATATGGCTGGACCCGGTAGTGGCCGTAAAAATGGCGCAAAACATTAAGGAAGGCCTGGTTAAAGCAGACCCGTCCCGCCGGGAATATTATGA
>NZ_BDGJ01000216.1:0-2522 GCF_002207765.1 Calderihabitans maritimus | reverse complement strand
GGTGTTTCCCGCCGGGAGATAGTAGTCTCCCATGCGGCTTTCGGCCACCTGGCCCGCCGCTACGGCCTGAAGCAGATACCTATTATGGGCCTGGCACCGGACGCAGAGCCGAGTCCTGCCCGACTGGCCGAATTGGCAAAACTATGCCGGGAAAAAGGAATAAAATATATCTTTTTCGAGGAATTGGCCAGCCCCAGGGTAAGCCGGACATTGGCCCGGGAAGTAGGGGCGGAAGTTCTGGTCTTAGATCCTTTGGAAGCCCTTACCCGGGAAGAAACGCAACGGGGCCGGGACTACTTTTCCGTTATGGAAGAAAACCTGGACCGGCTGAAAAAAGCACTGGAGTAGATCGGTTATGAAGCAAATTCTGGAATTTAACAAGGTGAGTTTCAGTTATGGCGACAAACCGTTATTGAGAGAGATTAGCTTTAAGGTTGCCAAAGGAGATTTTGTGGCTCTGGTAGGGCCTAACGGTTCCGGGAAAAGCACCCTTTTGAAACTGGCCCTGGGTATCCTGAAGCCTCAACAGGGAACCGTAAAACTGTTCGGCCAGGATGTCTGCCGATTCCGGGAATGGTCCCGGGTAGGTTACGTAGCCCAGAGAAACGGGCATTTGAACCCGGCTTTCCCAGCGACGGTGGAAGAAGTGATAGCACTCAATCTTTACGGGCGGGTGGGGCCCTTTCGCCGTCTGCGGCAGTGTCATCGGAACAAGATTAAAGAAGTGTTGAAAAAGTTTGGGTTGGAGGAGTACAGCCGGAGCCGCTTGGGAAACCTGTCGGGGGGCCAGCAGCAAAAGGTATTTATCGCTAGGGCTTTGATGAATGATCCGGAGATTGTCTTTCTTGATGAACCGGCGACCGGACTGGACCGGCAGACCCAGGAGCAAATCCACGAATTGTTGGGAAGATTAAATCAAGAGATGGGAATTACCCTGCTGGTTATTACCCACTACCCCGGACTGATTGCCCATAAGGTTAACCGTCTCTTTTGCCTGGAAAACCAGAGGCTTCATGTACATGCCGGGACTGACACTGGGTACGAGGAACTGTTTCATTATCATTAGATGGGTTTTAGATGGGAGGAAAGGCTGGTGCCTGAAATATTGCAGTACGGCTTCATGCAGAGAGCTTTGCTGACGGGAATAATTATAGCCGTGGTCTGTCCGACCATCGGTTTGTTCTTGGTGCTGCGGCGCCTGTCCATGATCGGGGATACCTTGGCTCATGTATCCCTGGCCGGAGTGGCTTTGGGACTGGTAACCGGGCTTAACGTCCTTTTGTCTTCCCTGATCTTTACCGGGCTGGCAGCCCTCGGTTTGGAAAAACTGCGTCGGGCCTACCACCAATACGCGGAGATAGCGGCGGCCATCATGTTGTCCTTTGGGGTAAGTCTAGCGATAATTCTGGTAGGGCTGGGCCGGGGAGATACATCCGGCCTGTTTGCCTACCTATTCGGCAGTCTGGTGGCTATTTCACCTACCGACTTGGTCTTAATAGCAGCCATCGGGCTGGTGGTAATGCTGGTAGTAGTGTGGCTTTACCGGGAGTTATTTTATATTTCTTTTGATGAGGAAGGAGCCCGCCTGGCCGGAGTGCCGGTGGGGGCAGTCAACCTTGTTTTTATGTTTCTGGCTGCTCTGACGGTTACGGTGTCTATGCGCATGGTGGGCGTTTTGCTGATTTCTTCCCTGATGGTACTTCCGGTAGCCACCAGCCTTCAACTGGCGGGGAGTTTCCGGCAGGCCCATTTGGGAGCGGTGGCAGTTGCCTTGTTTTCCGTTATTGCCGGCCTGTTTCTGGCCTATTATCTGGATACCCCGCCGGGTGGTACCATAATTATGGTATCTGTTTTTCTTCTGGTATTGGCACTGGCAGGCAAAAATGTTTTAAGCAGCGGTCAACAGGAAGACGGCCTGAGTGTCGACCCGGGTGTTGACGCCTGAGAGCAAGCTTATATACAATGATTGTAGGCTGTAATAAAGGAGACGATCGCTTTGTCCAAGTTAGCGGACCTGGAGGAAAAGCTAGCCGAAAAGGGATATAAAATTACCAATCAGAGGCGGGCCATTTTGGAAGTTTTTTTGCAGGCAGGAGCCCAGTATCTGACTGCTCAGGGCCTTTTCGAAAGAGTGCTGAAGAAACTGCCCCGCACTAATTTTTCCACCGTGTACCGCAATCTGGGGGTGCTTAAAGGGGCGGGCATCATTTCTGAGGTGGACACGGGTCAAGGTACGAGCGGGTATGTGCTCACAGCAGATGACAGTCATCATCACCACCTGGTCTGCCGTTCCTGTGGACGTATGCGGAAGATTGACTTTTGTCCCCTGCAGAACGGGAGAGAGTTTGACTGGTCCGGATTTGTCCCTCTGGAACATAAATTTGAGATTTACGGCTACTGCCGGCGATGTGCGGCTCAACTGGCTGAGTAAGTCCCGCAAATAGGGGCTTTTTTTTGTGCGCCCGGCATGGGCGTTAACTTGGTGGTGAAAGTCCACTGCAGGCGAGGCAGCACGAGTCTGG
>NZ_BDGJ01000215.1:60333-96785 GCF_002207765.1 Calderihabitans maritimus | reverse complement strand
GCTATTTTTAAAATCTGCCATGGTATCGTAATCACGTTGAAAAAAGAATTGAAAATGAGTACATAAGGAATTAAAAACAAAAAGCCTATTACATGGAAAATAAGAAACGGTACCACAAGATAGGGGAAGAATAAAAGGAGTAAAAGCAGCATAAGTAAAAAAGGCATAAAAATCAACCTGCCTTTGTGGTGGAAGTATTGCTTTTATTATATCAAACAATTTTATTTTGTGATATGCTTGTAGAGTATCGTGATAAAATGTCACTATGAAGAACGAGGTGCGTTATCTTATGACTCAAAAAGGCAAGCAATAATATAAACAGCAACAAAACATAGAGTTTGCGCATGGGGGAGATTTCCCTGATAATTAATCACTGCAGCTTATTCATTAATAAATCCCATTTATCTAAATATTTTTTGCAAGTGTCTTTTAATGTTCCATCGCTCTTTTCATATACTGTAAATCTATATAAAATTTTGTTATAACTACTTGTCTTGACAAGTTCCTCTTTGGGTACTACAAAGAAATACTGTTTCTCAAACCAATAAGCGATCAAGAAATCGCAACCGTTGTATTCGCTTTCGGTTATCGTAAAATGAAATGATTTGTGATTGCTAGTGGTATAAAGTCGCTGCCTAGTCTTCACTTCTACTTTTACTTTTTGGTTATTTGTTGCGTTAATGAGAACTATATCACATCCCTTGTCTCCAACGCTTTTGTAAACCTCCCACTTGGTATCTTTAACTAGGAGAAAAAGTCGGAATAAAACCGTTTTTCTCCAATATCCATGATCAATTCTTGGATATTTTGAGGCAGTTTTTCTTTTGACATTTTGAAATCCCCCCCCTTTGTAACCTGCTTTATAATGAAGTGTGTGCTAGCATAATTTCAATCAACCTTTTATCTGCACCAGTAAACTTATAGTTTTTTAGGTTTTTCAGTTTGATCCAGACATACTTTGAATGCTCATTTAGCTTTAAATTACTATTCATTGGCTTGCAGATATATGTAAAAAGCCTAATTTGAAATTTCTCATAATCGTGGTCAACTAGCATAAATGGGCGTTCAATTTCCACGGTGAGGTTTAACTCTTCCTTAAGCTCACGCTTCAGGCACTCTTCTAATGTTTCATTCTCCTCAAACTTCCCACCCGGAAATTCCCAGTGGTCGCCTAAAACACCCTTTGTTGGTCTTCTTGCTATAAGAATCCGGCCTTCATTATCAATAGTTAGGGCAGCTGTCACATACTTAAGTGTGCTATTAAACAGAGATCGTTCTATCCACTGAGCTTTTTGTAAAAGCGCCTGATTAAATTTCTTTTGGTCGGCTCCGTGGTGAGCTTTCCGATGACAGTTAGGGCAAAGGGCAATCATAAATTCTGGCCTGTCAGGCCCTCCATCGGATCTTCTCCTAATGTGATGGGGTTCAAGGTACGGCTGGCCGTTGGTTGTATTAAAAGGAGCAAACTTCCCGCAGGCCTCACAAAAGCCGTAGGCTCTGTTTCTAACGTAGGAGGCAATGATATTACTTCTGAAATAATATCTGGCCTTGGCTTCTCGGCTGTCTGCAACGTTGCCATCGGCTTTAATCGCGTTAAATGCTGCTTGTCGTAGGTCGTGGAAGCTTCTTTTCTCAGGTTTTTCGTATTTTTCAGGGTACGGGAGGGGTTCGGGTTCTATACTGGCATCTTGGGGGATTAGCTTGAAAAGTATCCCTTTCCTTAGGTTACCTTTTATATCAGGTATGGTAACTTCCTCATAGCCGACAAGGCTCATTCTACCTATGAAACGGCGTAGGTCCCCTTCAGTTTCAAAAAGAAAGAGGTCCTTACCGTCTTTTAAGTGGTTTTTTATGGCTAGGTTACCTCGTGTGAAGGTCATGTCCCCAACTTGTCCTTCACCAGTGTAGTAATATAAGCCGTCATCTTTCCAACCGTCCTGGTAACCAAACTCTTTACCGCGCTTGCTGGAAAAAAGGAAAATAACGGGGTAGCGAGAAGGGGTACTAATACCGCCCTGGCGCTGACCGCCGAAGAGGTCATGGATGTCTTTGCGTTTATATAAGGAGCCTACCTGGAAGTAGGTATAGGGATCTGGATTAGGCATTGGTGCTCACCTCAACTTTTCTTCATTTACCCCAGTGTAATAAGGATCACCACATCCAACGGAAACGGCGACAAGCGATAGCGTTAAAATAAATGCGAATTAAAGCAAGGACTTGCCCGTTAGATGTGGTGAATTCAAGACGAACCAGAGACTGAGGATTCTTTCCCGGAGCCGAACAAGAAAGCAACCATAATCATTATTACCCCTACTAGCGCCACTACCCCTGCGTTCACCATCAAGCCTTTGGTAACCTCACGAAACATGCTTTCAAGCAGGGCAGGAATGCCTGCTGGTATTAATTCTGCGGGCACATCCGGCATGGCTACACTGGTTAGCATAGCCGTGCTTGTGTCTGAGCCCAAAACAGCAATAGCCACGCCCAGAGCTCCCGCAAGTAGCAGGGAACTCCCTGGCCAACGGAGGGCAGCAAGCCGAAATCCTCCCAGGAACCACAGCAGTAGCACTATAAAAATGCTTAAACCTAAAGAAATTCCCGGGATCTTTCGTACCATAGCAACCGTTTTCATTGTGCGGGTCAGGTCAACATTATCAGATAATTTTGCCGCGTCTAACTGATCGGGCACCATTTCGTTCAATTTCTTTACCATGGCTTCAGCCTGAATGGCTTCCCGAGGAGAAAGCCCTTCAGTCATTGCCTTGATCACCGGTTCTTTGACTTCTGTGAGGGAAATGGGCATGGATAGCACAGGAGTTTCTTCATTGAGATACTTAATCAGCCCTGTAATTGCCGACGAAATCTGCTCTTTCAGCCATGCTTCATTTAAACCCTGCTCAAGCCCTGCCTTTATCCGCTCCCGGTACTTTTCCGTTACTTCTGCTAATTGTTTATCAACCATGACTGACAGGGTGTTAAGAATGGTAGCATAGAACGCATTTTCATCCAGTACTTTTTGATAGAAGCCTGGTTGTAAAACGGTTTGCTTTAGGTCATAACACACTAGCCCAACAACCACGTTTACTATCAGCAAGATGGATAATATTAAAGCCAGCAGCACTTTTAAAGCTCGCAATACTTTCACCCCCTTTGAGCCTAATGTAGGCTATGATGAGGCTGGGTTTGCTACTTTCATTGCCATAACCCTTAGTCTTTTATGGCATTTTTTAAGGACACGGGTTTCGTTTTTATTTGCCGTAATATGTCGAATCCCCCGTATAAATCAAAACTACTACCTAATTGCTATAAATGCGGAGAAATCTCTTTTCCAAGAGAGTTTTAACTGTTACTAATATAGTTGTTGCTTCACTTTTAGTCAGACAAATGATGTTCTACGCAAATGCTACAAAGTTCTGTATCACCTTCAGTTTTTACATATGGGGTCCCGCAACCAGTGCAAAATGCGATCTCAGACTCGTCCCACTCAAATCCACATGAGAAGCAAAACCAGCTTTCTAGATCTTCATCATCTACTGGGTGAACAAGTGAGTTTAAACCGCATTCTGGACAGACATAGATGGGGAATTCTCCACCTTCCTTAACACATCTGTATTCGTTAATTCCAAGTATGTTAGATACAAAAGCACGTGCCACTTCTTCACCTTCCCCTTCCCCTGCAAAACCGCAAAACAAGCATTTCGCCCCGTCATCAACAACTAAGGCATCTTGGTAGCAAGTAGGACAAAATGTAACACAAGTTTCTTTTCGGGCAGATTCGATTTGATCCTCAATAACTTTCCACCTGTGTTTTATGAAATCCTCAAAGTCTCCCAAGCTTGCTCTAATGGTCTCTATGATTTCTTTCTCAGTTCCATCTAAATCGTTGCCATCTATGTGTTCGTCAATAAAATCTACTATGAAATTAAGGACGCCTAAAAGAGAGGCTTTTAGAGCAGATGTTGAATCAAGTATTCCAAAATGCTCCAGTCTATTACGCCTTTTCCGTAAATGTTCAAGCTGACTCGAGATCTTTTTGTCAAACTCTATGGAGCAAATACATTTAAGTCTTTCTAGACAAGTATTAAAGCTAACACTAACAAAATCTCCTCTTTCAAAGGCAGATTTTGTTGCTGAGTCAACCTTCTGAAACAAAAGGGACCAGTGCTCTTTAGATAACCTATATTTCATTACCAATTCAACACCGGCACATAAATGCAAGATGCCATATTTTAAGTCAGTTTTATCAGGTTCATCCATTAAATGGTGAATTGCAGAACGAATAAAATCTAGGCCATTTTCTAATAAACCGAAAGCAACTTCTTTCCCTGCTCTCATAACAAAACACCTCTTTTTAAGACTCTTTGTCCAAATCAGTTAGGGGGCTAAATAGATACATGTTAAGTTTTACAAAAGCCTTCATAAGAGGGTTTTTGAACTTATATCTTGTTCGATTTCCGACGGAAACAGTAGTTAAGATCTCACCTCTCTCTTCAGAGGTGAATTTCCCCAAATGATAAGTGAAGTGATTAACTTTGACATCCCGTCCCAAGATCTTACTCAATGGTTCTTCTAAATCTACCGCCTGAAAAGTACCGTGTTCATCAGTTTCTGCTAAAGCACATGCCCACAGAACCTCTTTGTAAATGTTAGGCTTAGTAGCTAATGTAGCCTTTTGATAGCTTGACCTTAGACTTTCATGGATTTCTTTCACTGAAATTCTAATTGCATTATCAAAATCACTAAGCGAAACATGGGAACTTCCATTTCTAAGCGCTGTTTTGCAAGAATTTAAACATAACAAATGTGTATAATGTGGATACCCAGAAGAAAACTCTATTATTTTTTTAATTACTTTTTCATCCATTGTCATTTCTAAGTGCTTCAAACCATTTGAAATAATTTCGGCGATTTCCTCAGATGACATGCTTGGAAGATAAATTTGCTTAATGTTTCTTTCTATTGAAGCGTGTTCCCCTATTAGTTCTGTTATTGTTTCAGCTACACCGACTATAAGAATATGAATTTTTGGAAAGTTGTCAGCAATGTTTTTTAAAGTATCGGCAAAAACTAAACGATTAAAGTCCGACCCTAGTCTATCAAACTCATCAAGGATGATTAATATTGAACTATTGAGTTGTTCATAAATCAATTTAAGTGCAGTAACTACGTTTCCAGGTGAAATAGTTTCTTCCTCAATGAACAGGGATACCGGGATTTTTTTGTTAGTTGTCGTTTCCGAACTGGTAAAACCTATGTATTTTTCAGTTACGCTATAGTCAATAGAAAGATTAGAGAGTACTTTCTTCCATAAACTGGTATAATTATCTGTACTATCGCAACTTACTTTTGCTGTAAGAAGACCTGCATTGGAAAGAATCAGATTTACTATGTTGGCTAAAGAGGTTTTCCCAACGCCTCTTTCGCCGTATATGACCCCTTGCATACCTCTTTCGTAAGCCAATTCAATAATGGCGTTAATTTGTTCAGAGCGGCCAGCGAATATTCTTTGATCTTCAATTGGTGATGCAGGCGTAAAAACGCTATTTAATATTGGCAGTCTTTTTTGGTAAATGTCATTCATATTCTTGAAACCCTCCTTCTTTATTTTAAATGCAAGTTTCTATAACACGATACCCACACCCTCACCAGCTCCATCGGCACTTGCTTCCGCTTCGTATAATCCTCAATACTCTCCCTGTAGGCAGGCTTGTCCTCTCCGAGAAGCAGCTCCGCCGCAAACTGATTAGCTTGGCGCTCATATTTACCACGGTGCCGTACTGTTTAACCAGGCTATTGACGGCCGTTTCGATGAAACTCCAAGCTGCTTAAATTTTACACCACCCCTTTTGGCTAAGGTCGTCTAAGTTTGTCGAAACCCCATAATAAAGCAAAAACTACTACCGGTTGTTGGTAGTAGTTTTCTATGATTGTTTTCCTTGGAATAGCATTGTTGGGATTAAGTTAAACAGGAAGAAAGTCCTTACCTAACCACATACCGCTTCCCCTCTTCCGCCACAAACCCGTACGGCGCCATCTGCATATTGAACAACTCCCACCCCTTCACCCGAGGACAGGTAAGGTTGGGCCGGAGCGAAGCGGAGCCGTTTAGAGGGGCCTACTCCCGGGGTTTCTTCTTCATCACGATCACCCTAGGGGGTTTAAAAATCGGAAGAGTGTTAGATTATGTTACCTACTTATTTTCTTTTGTATAGCTTTAATTAAATCAGCCGTGGTACTTATCTGACCGTTTTTGTTTATCCAGATAAAGTCTTTCTTAGCAGAGTACACGAAACGTTTTGAATACATACCTGTACGACTGTTAATTGACGCTACTGTCTTTTTTGTAGCTAGACCTACTTGGGCTTCTCCTTCAAAACGTCCAATTAGAGCAAAATTCTTACTCAAAGGCACGGTAATTTCAGTATTAAGCATCCCAAAACCGGGACTGTAAAACGGCGGCATCGGAACTGTCCATACGAGAGAGACCGGATTATCTGAACAAATAAAGCCACCAAATTTATCATCGGTAATGACCAAAGACCATTTTCTTTCCATAAGTAGGGGAGCGATTATGTTAGCTGAATGAAGTAATAATTTTAAGTAAAAATTCTGGTTAACACAAATATCATAATTGCCGTTTCTTATAAATGCTTTCATGTCCTCATAGCCTGCTTCTTCATTAATTTCAAAACCATCCTTACGCATTTTTTCTATAGTATTTTTATAACGTTCTGGAGTTGCCAGGATTTCATGTAGTATCAATTCACCTACTTCCTTTAGGGGCTTTTCTAAGGTTTCGCGATGGCTTGGGGTTCTAGCAAAAAGCAAAGCTATAAACTTCATAAGTTCCACAAACTCTTCACCAACTGGTAAACGACCTTTAATAGTTATTTCTTTAATAATAGGGGCTACTTTATTTTCGATAGTATTTCCAAATTCTTGTTCAAGCGCATTCGGCGGTATTTCTTTATCATCTGCATTTTCAATGATATACAAATCGTGCTGAAATGCTACGGTATTAGGTTTTCCTGGCCATTGTTTACCTGTTTCCTGGTCCAATACCCAAAGCCTATCATCTTTTTTTCCTGATGTGGTGAAACCGGCCAGGTAAGACCGAGGAATAAAATGATGTTTTGTCATGACTTTCCCTCTCCATCAATATTGTTTATCTACTATTTGTTAACGTCTATTTCTTAGTTTTCTTCCTAATAATTCCTTTTTCCTTTTTTTATGGATATGATTTCATACTTGGGAAGAGTTAATATTAACTAGTCGGAAACGCGGGCGGCGTGAGAAGTCGCGCCGCTGATTTTTTTTGACAATTGAGCGGCGCGAGGAAAAAATATTGATATTTGGACTTGTTGATTTATCAGTATAGTGACATCCCAGCTTGTCAGCATATTTCTTTAGTGATATAGAGGCAGGGTTACACGGTGATATAACACCTGCTGATATATTGACTTGTTTTCTATTCGAGGATCGGTCTAAGTCCATGTGCATTTCCTCATTGAAGGCCTCGCTGTAGGAGTAAATATAGGTCCCACCGCTGGGCTGAATGTCAATCAGTTCGTGGAGGTCGTAGTAGGAGAAGCAAAGGACGTAATCACCCTGTTTTCGGCTTACGTGGCTGGCAGTAACTACCAGCTCTCGGCAGCACTCTTGGTTCTGCGGCCAGCCTCTTAATTTTTCCTCAAAAGAAGGCTATTGACAATGGCCAGTCTGTAAGAAAAATTGTTCTGACGACCGATGAAAATCCATACAGGTGCAAGAAAAAGGCAAAAAGGATACCCAAAAATAACTTAACCTTTACAAGATTCACAAACAATGATACAATTATAACGATGAAACAATGATAACTAGGAGGCGATGAAAATGTATGAAAGTGAGCTGCACAAGGTTCTTCGGGACAATCCAGAATTGATAGAGCCTGGCTTGCGTTTTTTACAACAAGAAGTCCCGATAGGACAGGGCCTGCGCTGTGATCTTCTATACGAGGATATCAAAGGGAGGAAAGTGTATGTTGAGGTCAAATGGATTGCTGGAAAGCGGGCCGTTATACAAGTTGAGCAGTACGAAGTAGTGCGAAAAGGGGATCGTGGTAAGTCCCGTTTTGTCCTGGCAGCCGTTGATGCAAAACCAGGGATCCCGGAACTTCTTGCAAGACGTGGTTTTGAATTCATAAAGATTGATAGAGATTCGTTAATTGCTCTTCGCCCCGAATGGAAGGAAAAACTTCGAAAAAATAATATAGGTCCTCATTCATCGAAAGTAAGACGTTCTGCAATCCCACCAGAAATAAACGATGCTAAATTAAAGATACTTCATAAACTGTGTGAGGATCTGCGTGATGAGTTTCCGGATATTGAGTTTAATCATAGTCCAGAGTCCCGCGATCGGTTGATCATGCTGTGGGATAGGAACGACTATTTCCTTTTTGATTTCTCTACAGAAGTCGAAGATGGCTTTCGTTGTGCGTTTGTGGTTGATTTAGATCAGGAAAATTCTCAAAGGCGCCAAGCCTTCCAAGAAACTTTACGAAGCTTATCTGAAGAAGTTGCCGATACTCTGGGGTGTCCCGTTAAGGACGGTATCGGGAACCATAATTTGGTTAAGGAAGGCTTGAAAAGCTGGACAAAAATATCGAATCACAGGCGGAAGGGAGTACACTGCATCTACCGACTACCGGGAATTGAATGGACCGATTCAGATGGTGCTGTAAAAAATATACTTCCCTACATATATAAATTTGTTGAACGAATGAATTCATTACTCCAACGTTACCGGCCAAAGTAATTGAGGTGATAGAACAATGAAACACTTAGAGTGGTTTAATTCTCTTGACCCTGAAGTTCAGGCCATGCTGGAGGATTGGGGAGAGATTGGCGGACCTCAAACTGAAAGCCAGGAACACTATTTGGTAGAGGATGTAGCGAAAGCATTACGACTGAGTCCAATTACTGTACGCGAATATACTCGTGAAGGAAAGATATTTGCCAGAAAACTTGGGCGGAAATGGCTGATACCTGTAGATGCTGTCGCGAGGTATATCTACAATGCGTCTCACGAGCAAAAAGCAGACGATCATATTCCTATGGGGGTTGTGTTCGTTTGGTCTGACCGGGACGGAAGTATTTTAGCTGATTACAGGTTTGTTTCCGATAAGGAGTTAGTAAACTTTTCTTCCCAGGCGGACCTGAAACGATTCATGGGCGTCAAGGAGGGAACGGGTTTTTGGTGCGAACTATTTCCAGTCCTCGCTTGTGAAAATCTATTGGAAGATGTGGGGTTGCTTTCACCTACTTTGAACGAAATCAAGCAGAAACGAGGAAAGCTGAGACTTTCAGACAAGATATTTGAATTACCTCCAAAGATGAGGTTTAGCTTCCAGCAGTTGGCGTCCAAAGATTGGTTCAAAATGCCGATTCCGCTAATCGAACAAGAGTATAAAACTCTATTCGGCAAAGATCCTGACATAAATGATTTACGGTTGTTAAGGATGGCCCTTGTGACGGCAACGATTATAAATGGAGATGAAAAGAGATTAGAAGAAATAGAGAAATGGTTCTTGTTCGGTCCATTACTTGAAGATTTCAATGAACACTCAGGTGATTCGTGAAGACAAAGCAGTCCTATTTCTAGTTAGAAGAGCCTTAGCTAACAGGTAAGCCCCACCGTATCAATTAGATTACGAGAGGGGTAACCGCGAGGGCACCTGCTCGACAGCTTTTTTACCTTCGGGAGCAAAAAGCGTTGTCCAAACGATGGTTAGTTCCGCCGATAAGGGGACTGTTCAGTGCCTTCGGGTTTTCCAGCTCCTGATAAATGCGGTTTGTCCATGGATTTTTTAAACAAAGTTAAACTTGACCTAAAGTAAAAAGGGGAGGGTAATATATGAAGTTGTCACCGTATTATAGAGAGGGCGATAAAAAGTGTATAGGCTGGGTGGATCGGGATAAAGGGGTATTCATTCGTCTTCAGAAGCGGCCCAATGCCCACTTTTATAGCGTGCCATGGGAGATAGTGTATAGAGAGCTGCGAATAACAAAGGTGTATGTAGTGGCGTTAACTGCGTCAACAGGGGTTGAAACCCCTAGAGTGATATGTACAGACTTGACCAAAGCAAATCGGCAGTGGAAAAGCCATGCGAGACCGAAGAACTACCCCGGCACTTGGCCCCGTATCTTGGATTGGAAACCAGTTTCTGGTCAAGAGCGTGACGAGGTATTGGTTGCATTACAGGAGGTAGAACCGTTTGTGATATAAATAAAGGAACAGGTAGGATTTTGTTATAGATTGGTTCAAGGGTGAAATAGCGGTAACTGTGGTGCTTACTGTGTCCCACCGTCATTGCCGTCGAACAGGCTGCCAAAAAGGAGTTGGTGTTAATGTATTAGGTCCTAGGCCAACTAAGATGATTTGGAAAAAACGCTTGCCATGGAAAACCACGTTAAGGAAGAAGCGGCAAAGTGTAGGCAAGAAAATTGACAGTCTATGGACTAACTGAATCTGTAAAATATTAGGCCGTATTATGCCGGGCGGGGTAACCATTTCTGGGCGGTACTCCATCGGGTTGACCTGACCCCTCGCCAGCTAGAACCAAGAGTACAGAAGCCTGCTGAAATACGGTATTGGCCTCATCGATCTCGTGAAAAGTACCTCCGGAAATGACAGTACCTTAAGCAAGGAGTTCTTTGAAATCGGGGGTTTCTGGAGGTGGCTGGAGAAAGTGTCTTCATAGGTATCGCCTTTAATGGGAAGTGGGCTACCATGGAATTCCTGGGTCGTCACGTGAAATACGGATTATAGCCGAAAGAGTCGGGGCATCGGCGGTTTTCGTTCTGCCTAACACGTTGGGTGCGGCACGGCGTTACTGGAATGAACAACACTGGTGGAACTTGGCGAATATATAGGACGGAATGGTGACAAGGGCACTACACAAGCCCTAAACGAATAGCGGAACAACCTGTTCCGCAAGATTGACGGGGAAGGGGTAGGTTACCGGTTAGATTTGAGTTTTGTGGGCGTCGTTAGTCAGATGCAATTTCAGAACTAGTCAACCTGGCCAACGGTCTTGACCCTGCGCATCCCGTGTCATGGGCCAAGATGACTAATTCAAACAATCTCCAACGAACCGAGGAGGCATAATGCGAACCCCCTCTGACAGAAGGTCTGTCACCACTTATCTTGCCCCCCTCGGGCCGATGATATGGTAGTCGGCCACGAAGTGCTACATGTGGTTTATGACCGTGAACGATACCCCGAGGTTTTTGGGTTTGTTAGCGGAGATTTCGTGACGAAGCAGGTCCCCCAAGCTATTGATGATGTGTTCATCCATCCCAGAATTGCGGGTCGGTTAGAGATAAACGGCAAGAAGAACCTCCTGGTAAGCTTGGTCGGTTAACTATTGGAGGTTCTTTTATTTTTTCTGCTGGAATCCTCCCATCTAGGAATCAGTTGATTCTACCCAAGCTTATTTTACCCTAACCCAGTAGCATGAAGCAGATGCTGTCCTAGAACTTATGAAAAAAAGGGCAGGATTCTGCAGAATGTTGGGAGAATTAGTAAAACAATGAAATGTTTTTATAGTCTTTTTAAGATAAATACAAAATTAATGATCATGAAAAGAGACGGCTTGTTATTACATTTTATGAATAGCGTTATAACCAACTATTAATTAGGCGTTGTATTCTATTAGTTCTGTTGCATTATATTGAGGCGAGTTGCTATGGGGAAAAGCAAAGATGTTTATTATAAGCGTGTAAAAAAGCTTGTAAAAAAATATCTATCAAAAGTAAATCAGAAACAGTCTATTAGTGTAAAGGAAATTATCGAGGATTTTTTACAGATTGATGAAACCATTGATTATGACATGATAGAACGTTTTATTTTGAGTATTGAAAAAATTGGCGGGAAGGTTATTGACAAAAGTGCTTTATATAAACAAAATATGGCTAATAACCCTTCCGGCAACAACCACATTTCATCAAATATGCTTTCGTCTTGCAAAAATCAAGCTGTTACACTGTACAATAATTTTGTGCAAAAATATCTATTGAAAGTTAATCAAAACTTGCCTATCGATGTTTTTAATATCATGGAAGATTACCTAGAAATAAATAGCGAAATTGATTATGAAAAAATAAGAAAAATAGTGGAAACACTGGAGAAAATCGGCGCAAAAGTTATTAACAAAGAAGTTTTAAAAAATGCTGCATTTTTACCTGCGACGGATGATGACGTGCTTACTACGTCCGATATGAGATACTCGGCTAATGATCAGGAATTGGAATACGATGATAGCTCTTTACAAGCCGTCGTTTCTATTAAGGATGTTATATCCTTGTTGATGAAGGATATTAGAAATTACCCGGTCTTAACCCCAAAAGAAGAATATGAGTTGGCTGAAAGAATGGCAGCAGGTGATAAAGAAGCAAAAAATAAACTTATCCTGTCTAACATTCGCTTGGTAATAAGCATCGCTAAAAGATATTGTAATCAATCCGGAATATTGGGATTGGATGATCTTGTTTCAGAAGGAATAATAGGTCTAATGAAGGCGGCTAATAAGTTTGACTACCGAAAAGGGTACAAGTTTTCCACTTATGCTACTTGGTGGATTACACAAGCTATTACCAGGTCAATTGCAGATAAAGCCCGTTTAATACGCCTCCCAGTTCATGTGTTGGAAACTTGCAATAAAATTAAAAGAGAAATTAATCGTTTTATATATGAAAACCAACGTGATCCCACAGTTCATGATTTAGCAAATGCTTTGGGAATGAACGAAGAACAGCTAGAGCAATACCTAATTTATATAGAAAAATATATGAACAGTTTTCCTTCCCTTGACGCTCCAGCAACAGAAGACGACGATTCAACATTAAAAGAACTAATTGCCATCGCAGATTACGAAGGAGTTGAGGAGCAAGTTATGGCAAATATTTTAGCTGAAGAAATTAATAATGTTTTACGTTCATTAACAGATCGGGAGTCCAATATTATCACATTACGTTTTGGTCTTCACAACCGAGAACCTATGACACTGGAGCAGATAGGACAAATATATGGCGTAACCAGGGAAAGAATTCGCCAAATAGAAGTCAAGGCTATTAGAAAACTACGTCATCCTTCTAGACGGAACCGTTTAGTTGATTGGATAAAAAGTTGATAAAGGTCTAAATTGTTAATTTACATATACGAGGGTGATAATCTTGCGAGTTTACGATGAAGAAAAACTATCTGAATTTATTATCAATGAAATAATTAACCGCAATTCAGGCCGTTCTGATGAAATATGTATATATGACAAGCCAAGCGAAAGGTATTTTATAGGAAACTTGGCCCCTAAAAATCAAGACGTAGATATTGATAACGAATTTTATGAAGAAGAAACTTACACCAGTAAACTAAATCCTTCTAGTATAGGGATTGAAGCGCTGCTGGAAGTGCCGCAGGACAAAACGATAAAATGCAAAGTTAAGATAGCTTTTTCCGTATTCTATAGTTTTTATCCAGCGTTTGAGTATTGTGTTAAAGACGAGTATGTGGATTTGCCCAACGCTTATAAAAAAATTAACTGTACGGTTACCGAAGAAATTGCCATCAACGTCACGGACTTAAGAACCTTGAAACTAGCCGAAGAAAAAATCAACGAAGTTTTGCGCCAAGAAATAGCGAAATGCCATAGAATTATACTCAATGACCCCTGGGCGTTAAGAAAGGGTACCAAAAAGAAACACTTTCAGGAAATTAAAACCGAAAGGGAATATTTTGACCTGATTAATAGAATACCGGATGAAAAAGTGCTCACTTGCTGGCAGCCTGTAGTGCATCTAAAATATCATAGGTACGCTGAACAAATCGGGAGAATTAAATTCTATTTAATTAACAATACAGAAGACAGTTCCAGAAGATTTACGGAACCTTTCCTTTTTGACTGTAGTTTGGAACTTAAACTTAAAAATACTAAATTTTATCCTTTTCAATTTTATCAGCTGCCCAAAGATTATCGTTATGAAAGGGAGTATTACGGTATTGGGTACAATTGCTTTGTGGTAATGGAAAATAAGCAAAAAATGCGCACCTACCATTGCCCGCTGTATAAACAAAAAAGATATGTTACGACCAATACGGTGGTGCCCGAATATAAAAAGTTAATGACCAAACCGGAACCGGTATTACGACAAATTTTAGACGCTATGAAAACGTATGAGGAACAGTGGGAGAAACAGATAGAAATATGGAAAAAGCAAATTACGGTTGAGGAATTGGAATGGCGTAAAAGGGATTTCTTGGCTTTTCAAAAGGAAAGAGAGCGATTTGAAAAAGGAATAAACACTATAGAGAAAATTCCGCTGGTTAAAAAAGCATTTTGTTTGATGAATGAAGCTTTTTATGAGGTAGATAAACTTAGGAAACGCCCTCATAAAAGTTGGAGAATGTTTCAAATTGTATTTATTGTTTCCATTATTCCGGATTTAGTGGGCAGGGAATATCCAGAATACGAAAACAACGGATGCGACACGGTAGATGTTTTATGGTTCCCCACAGGAGGGGGCAAAACAGAAAGCTACCTTGGCCTTGCTGTTTTTCAGGCATTTTTTGACCGGCTGCGCGGGAAAAATGCGGGTGTGTCTTCATGGATTCGATTCCCACTGCGCCTGCTAAGTTTACAGCAGTTCCAAAGAATAGTCGAAGTATACGCAAAGGCGGAATTAATACGCAGAAGACATCCTGATTTATCTAAAGATGGCATGGAACCATTTTCCGTGGGTTACTTTGCTGGCGGGCATAACACACCAAATAGAATAACGGAACACATGAAAAAGTTAAATATCGAATATGAAAACTACTTTGATCGCTACAAGATGATTGAAAAGTGTCCTTTTTGCCAGCATAATTCGGTAATTATTTTTTTTGATGAGCACAAAATGCGTCTTGAACACAGGTGTACCAATGAAAGTTGTTCTGAAAAGACGCTGCCCTTGTATATTGTCGACCAGGAAATTTTTCGCTACCTGCCAACCATGTTGGTTGGTACGGTAGATAAGGTTGCTTCCATTGGCATGCAAAGAAGATTTACCCATTTACTCGGTAATGTCAATGAAAAATGTTCATATCATGGGTACATGAGTTGCGGCGAATGCACGGAAGATCCCAGATGCCAGCTGCCGAAAGAGCCGGCTTGTTTATATGACGGCGCTCCTTCGCTCGTGATACAAGATGAGCTGCACTTGTTAAAAGAAAGCTTCGGTACCTTTGCCTCCCACTACGAAGGTTTTATCCAAATGTTGCAGGACAAGACTTCCGGCGGGAAAAAATACAAGATAATTGCGGCAACGGCCACCATAGAGAAATACGAAAACCAAATCCAGCATTTATATAACAAGAAACCCAGAAGATTCCCGGTGGCAGGATATGAACGTGGGCGTTCCTTTTATGCCGAGGAAAAAGAATACATCGGTAGATTGTTTGTGGGGGTAATGCCGCATAATAAAACACACCTGACGGCAACCCAGGAACTATTAAAAACATTTCACATGGTGATCCAGGAGATCAAAAAAGATCCGGAATTTTATATAAATAAAATTGGTTTGCAAACTGTACAGACAAAAGAAGAATTGGCTGCTTTTTTACGTGATTATGAAACATCCCTGGTATATGTAAACTCAAAAGACGCCGGTTCTTCCATCAGCCGCATGATTGATTCCAATCAAATTAACGGGTATCTTGTGGAAAACGGCTACGAGCCAATCCAGTCCGTAGAGCTTACGGGTGACTCTTCCTTTGCCAAAATTCGTAATACGCTGGAGGTTCTAGAAAATCCGCCGGAAGAAAGGGAAAAGCAAATTGATGCTGTTATTGCCACCAGTTTAATCAGCCACGGTGTTGATGTGGAAAGATTAAATTTTATGATTTTTCACGGTATGCCGCCGCATGTAGCCGAATATATCCAATCAAGCAGCCGGGTAGGGCGTACGCATGTGGGCATTTGCTTTGTGTGCTTCAGTCCAGGCCGGGAAAGGGATATTGCATATTTTAATTATTTTAGCAAATTTAATGAGTTCAGCGACCGTTTAGTGGAACCAGTGCCCATTAACCGCTGGTCTAAGTTTAGCGTGCAAAAAACATTGCCGGGGTTATTTATGGGTCTTGTTTTACAGTACTTTCAACCGCGCATCAGGCACAAAATAGCCAAAAATATGTGGTTCAGTGAAGGGCTCCGGGAGGCACTGGCCAAGGGATATATTCCCAAAGAAGAGGTGTATCGTTGTCTCAGAGATGCTTACGGAATAACGGAAAACGATCCACACACCAAACATTTTGCTAAAGAAATAAGAATCGGGCTGGAATTAATATATATGCATTTTATTAATCCCAAGTATGAAAAGAGCACGGAACAGCTCGAGAAGATATTTGGGTATTCGCCAATGACCAGCTTGCGGGATATAGATGAACAGATTCCCATATCTAAAGACATTCTTTCCAACGAATTCTTGTCGAAAATGAGGTACAGAAGGGGACGGAAATAAATGAGTAAACCGATGTATAGAGGAAAGACACAGGTTTTATACAGTTACCTGCCCGGGAAAACATTTGACTACGAAGATGAGCCTTACATTTTCATGGTTAAGGATGTTATATCCAAGCCCGTTAACAAGGAAAATACCGACATTTTTTACATTACCAATAAAATCATTCGTTATATCTACAGATGGGACGAAGCCAACAGGGATTTTCCCAGTAACTTGTCTTTAAATAGTTTTTATTTTGCAAGCATCCAGCAGGTGCAGGGACGGTTATTCCCACTTATTTTTGAGTGTTCTAATACAAAGTGCAAAAAAGTTCACCAGTTTTATGATTTGCATACCGAAAGGGAGTTAATTCGCTGTGTCAAATGCGGTTCCGCACTGGAACAAATCGATTTGGTGGCCGTTCACGAATGCGGTAGGATGGATCCAATTTGGATGCGCAAGTGCCCGGTGCACGGCGATGAACATATCATGCTTGAAAGGCATGGCAGCATGCAAATTACATATTACGAATGGCGATGCCGGGTGCCCGGATGCAACCATAGGACAAGGCTGTTTCAACATTGTAACTGCAAAGAGGACCCTAAACCAAGGATGACCATTGTTAACCATAATCGATCATTAACGTATTATCCGCATTGCATTACCATGATCAATTTAAAAGACAACAGCCGTGAAAAAAAATATGAAGATGAAGTTACTTACGGCAAGATCGTGGCAGCAGCCTACTTAAAATTATTTGATTATGGCAATCAAAGCCTTTTATCTGTGCTTTCCGATGCGCATGAGAAAGATGAAAATATAGAAAAAATGAGGCTTTTACTGGAAACGATGGGGCTAACACAGGAACAGATTGAGATGCAGATAAACAGTGCATTGCAGCAAATACAGAACAACCAAGCCAAAAGTAAAAAAGAGAAAATCATTGAAAGGGTAGATCAGTTACTTAAAATAGATGATGAGAAAATAAAATTTGTTAGTGATGAATTATACGAGTATATCAGAATTACCACCCGGGTCGATGACAATCAGGATATTAAGATTTATACATTGGATAATTTATTGAAGACAAATCAAGATAATTATGTTAATAATTTAGTAGTCGAATACAAAAATGCCATGAAGTTGCTGGGATTGCAAGATGTAACTCTAATCGAACAATTGCCCATTACCTATGCCGCGTTTGGCTACTCAAGGATATCTCGTATACCGAACCAGGCAAAATTAAACTGTTTTCCTTTAGATGCGAATGATAAATACCATTATCCCGTGTATATGGATACAACAAAAACCGAGGCTTTACATTTTCAATTGGACCTAAAGCAAGTGTTAAAATGGTTAACCATGAACGGGATAGTAGATATTGACGTTACCCAGTTAAGTGAACAGGAAATAAAGGCCTGGTTTATTAATCACATGGAAGAAGTTGATTTTTTTGGGGAAGTAGCTAATAAAGAAACCAAGAATGGAGAAATTACTTCTTATTTATTTACTTTACTACATAGCTTTGCTCATTTAGTTTTACGACAATGTACAATGCTAAGCGGTTTTGATGTTAACACATTAAGCGAGTATTTGTTTCCCAAAACTATGTCCTTTATGATTTATGTCAATAACCGTTCTTCTTTCATTATCGGCGGCCTGTTTACCGTATTCGAACAGAGCCTGCAAAACCTCCTGTATAAAGTCAAAGATGAGGGAGATTATTGTGTTTATGACCCGATATGCAAAGATGAAAGGGGTGCCTGTCACGCATGTATGCATATAGCGGAGTTCAGTTGTTCAGCTTTTAACAGGAATCTGGATCGGAATTACCTGTACGGTGGGATTGATAGGCGGAGTAACAAACAAATTGTTGGGTATTTTGAAGTATAAATGAATTGTAAAGCCAAGTTGGTATAATTTAAATTGAGCTTACAGGGCAACAAAGTCGGGGTTGAATCTAAAACTTAAAAGGGGATAGCCCCGATAGTAAGAAAGCTTTTCGGTGATCATGCTCTGACCCTGGTACTTACAGACCTCAAAGGAGAAGGTATAGTAGTACTTTTAGCATAAAACTAAACTTTTCAAAGAGGCGGATATGCTAGATAAAATATTACAGAATTGGAAACTGAGATTGGTTATAACATCATAAAAAGCAGGGTCGTGCGGCCTTGTAAACTAGGAGTATAACCTTTTTTCAAACCAGACATTCAGCGTAAACCGTAAACTGGTAGAACGGGTTTCCTAGAGTCACAGGATTCAGTCAGGCTTATTAGCAAAACGGATATAATAAAAGGTTTTACCAAGAAGTTTGGATAGCTGTATTACTATACAATAATGATTTTTCTGAATAGATATTGAACATTATAAAGGTTATACGGGCGCGGAGGTTATATGGGCGGACACCGACCGGGCGCGGGAACGTATAACGCCTTTTGCCTCGCGCCCGCTTATTTTATTTTGAAGACTTTTTCCTTACAGACATTTTCAATTTTCTTTTAACCGTATGTATTAAAAAAGTTGAGTAACATGGTTAACTAATTTTTTTTATGCATCGACAAATAACAACATTTTTCAACAAGGAATTTTTGAGCCGTAAATTGAACTAAAAAACCAATTCTAGGAAATACTCGTTTTTTGTTTAAATGCCTTGACCTTATTAAGATTTGGAGTTGAGCAATTAATGCATGGAATGTACTTTGAATACAAAGGAAGTACTGACAATTTGGTAACGCGACTGCCCAATCGTTCAGCTCCTGTGTTAAGATTGAATGCTATTTGCCCTTATTACACCATGTTTCCTCTCCGTTTCCCGTTTAAGGTCTTAAGAAGAGCCCAAAAAGGCGACTGGGTTTTAGATCCGTTCTGCGGTAGAGGAACAACAAATTTTGCTGCCCGTCTCCGGGGACTTCCTTCTGTAGGTATTGATAGTAATCCAGTAGCCGGCGCAATAGCCGCGGCGAAGTTTGTAGACGTTACTCCCGAAGAGGTGATTGATCTTTGCAACTCAATTTTGAGAAGGAAAAAACACCCTGAAGACATTCCGGAAGGAGAATTTTGGGAATTCTGTTACCATCCAAGTACTCTCTTCGATATCTGCAAGATACGTGAATACTTACTGGAGAATTGCTCAACAGAGGCTGAAATTGCTCTCCGTGGTTTAATTCTCGGGATTCTCCACGGACCGAAAATGAAAAATCTTCCGACTTATCTCTCAAACCAGATGCCCAGGACGTATGCTACAAAACCCAAATCTGCAGTCAGATTTTGGAAAAAGCATGACTTAAAACCCCCAAAGGTTGATGTGGCCGATACCATTGCTAGAAGGGCTAAGTATGTTTTTGAACAACTACCGCTACCGACCCAAGGTGCTGTGTATATCGGTGACAGTCGTCTCCTAAGTCCTAATATTGCGCCAGAGCCTTTTCGGTGGGTAATTACATCACCTCCCTATTTTGGAATGAGGTCTTATTTGCCAGATCAGTGGCTAAGATATTGGTTTTTGGGGGGACCGAGTACTGTTACATATTCTTTGGAGGGGCAAATACCCCATTGTTCAGAAGATGAATTTGTCCGGGGACTTGCTAATGTTTGGAAACGTGTGGCATCCGTTTGCGCGCCCAATGCACGTTTAATTGTACGATTTGGAGCAATTCCCAGTGCAGCCCGTGATCCCAAAACGTTGTTGAAAAAATCGCTATCAATTGCTTCTGCTGGTTGGAAGGTAGCGACTATTAAAAATGCGGGACTATCACCCCGTGGTAGGCGGCAGGCGGGTCAATTTGGGTGCTCTTTGGGGAAAGCTGTTGAAGAAATTGACCTTTATGCCGTACTGGAGGAATAGAAAATGTTTGACCCGGATGCCTTACCGGTACTTAGAAGGCTTATCCATGACCGTACTCGAAGCGACAGAAAATTACTTGATAATCTCTGCCGGGAGATACGTTCTCTAACTGGAGAAGTTAGAACAATTAAGCCTCGCTCTACTACCGCCGTTTCACTTGTGGCAAGCGATGGTGGTAATAATAAGCTAGTTTTTGATCCGTTTTATGTACAGCTCGTACGTGTCGTCGACTCTTACGGTAAACAATTGTGTCTCGATGCGATCTCGCCCTCGACGGATACTGATGCTCTCAGTAAGGCTCAGTTCAATGAAGACGGAAGTCCTAAAACTGCTATCGGGCTCATGATGTCAGATCTAGGTGTTAATCCTCCAACATTGAGTGCTCTTAGCCACATGATACCTGAGGGGAAAAGAATCCGGGAAGAACCCGATACTGTTTCCCCCTCTTGGGTTCTTGTTTACCGGGACTTGTGTGAATGGGCCGTCTTATATGAAAGGATCTGCCACCGTAGCTTTGCTACTGATACGCTAATTGTAAGAGACGGCCTGCTTCGCAGTAAAATCTTCCGGGGTGAATTATTTATAGCCTACAGAAGAAGGATTGAAGAGGCTATTGCAAGGATTTTTCGTGAAGATCGGCGTCGTGTATTCTTGGTAGGTATTGCCAAGCACAGTAAAGTCCTTACAAGATACAGTTTGGCGATGTCGATCGAGGGAATTTTCCCTCCGGGTGAAGCCTGTTATGTGCGTATACCGAGAGAAATGGAGGCAAAGGCGTATGTTTGGCCGGAATACGCGCGTGGTGCGGAAACCGAAGGAAAAGGAGAAGCGCCAAAATTTGTAGCTGGAGATATGTATTTTGTGAGATTTGGGCCTAAGAGTGGGGATCCTGTTTGGGCGGTTGATATCTTTAGTTCTCAAAGCCAACACGCCGCAGAAATATTTGGATATCTGCTTGCTGACGCAATTGAGGGTTTTCCTGTACCCTTTTACCCTAGGTGTTTACAAAAAGCTCATGAATATGCGCAGGTTGTGGATTTTGATCTTGAAATCCTGCAAGACGAAATTTTTAATGCAGTAAGGCAACTGTTGCCTGAAAATAGGCGAGACATTATTGAAGCATTCCGGTTAAATTCTGACGTATCAGTGAGGCGATACGAATGAAACTGTTTCCCCAAGATAAAGTTGTTGGTATCTTTCGTGGCATGAGTGAAGGCGGACTGGAATTTCATGCCGATTTGGTTTTACCCTATCGCAACGAATTTCAGAGCACACCAATGCACGGACAATTTGTAATAGTTCAGTTGGAGACTGAACATGAAGCAGTACTGGGTAGGATCACATCTTTCTCCTCACAGGGAAGATTGGTATCCGCTGCTGGAGAAGATTTCGGTCTGCGAGCTGTCGCAGAGGACAGAACGATACCGGAGGATCTACGTGAACAATATCTTAAGTATCGGGTTGATATTCGCGTTCTTGGAGTAATACGTGTAGTTGACGGGAGTCTTGTTTTTGCCGCGTCGCACCGTAGATTGCCGCATGTTGGTAGTAAGGTAGCATTTCTCTCTGATGAACTTCTCCGGGAAGTTGCCGGGCATAACCTGGACGGTGCTGAGATTGGCTTTTTTGCGCTTGGTGAATTTATTTACGCGGGAGAGGATAAACGTCTTAACCGCGAGCCCTGGATGATAGTTCGTAATCCTTCCGTATTACCCCGATTTCTTGTCGAATTTCTGGTATCTCGGAGAACGTTCGTATTTGCGCGTGCTGGCTTTGGAAAGTCAAATCTAATAAAGTTGCTTTTCAGCAATCTTTACAAAACCACCCCTATGGTGCAGAAGAGAGGTAATCGTCATGTTCCTGTAGGAACAATAATTTTTGATCCAGAGGGAGAGTACTTCTGGCCTGACGATAAGAACCGCCCCGGTCTTTGCGATGTTCCTCATTTGCAGGACAAGATTGTAATATTTACAAAGAAGGAAGGTCCCAGTCAATTTTATCAGTCCTTCGTAGCTGGTGACATCAAATTAGACATAAGACGCCTCAGACCATCAGATGTAATATCCATTGCTTTACCTCCGGAAAAACAAGATCAACAAAATGTAAGAAAGCTCAAAGGTTTAAATGATGCTGACTGGCGTACTTTAGTTGACGAGATATATCGGAATGGAAATGCTGCCGACGGAGATCTCATCAAAAATCTTTTGCGTCTGGAGGCTCATCAGGATGCTGAGATGGTTGCAGCCCGTGCTAACATGACAACGATTGTGAAAATGCTGCATGATCCCAGCAGTCAGATGATGGATATGCTCTTGACTGCCCTCAGGGATGGCAAGATTTGTATCGTTGATGTATCTCAAATGCGGGGTACCCCTTCGCTGGTTTTGTCAGGACTTATACTTCAACGTATTTTTAACCACAATCAAATTGAATTTACAAAAGCCGAGCCAAAAACTATTCCAACAATAGCAGTTGTCGAAGAGGCTCAGTCTGTCCTGGGTAGCTCAGGGAGTTCCGGCGAAGGGCCTTACATTGAGTGGGTTAAGGAAGGACGCAAATATGATTTAGGAGCTGTGTTAATTACGCAGCAACCGGGAAGTATTTCAAATGAAATCTTGAGCCAGGGTGATAACTGGTTTATATTTCACTTATTGTCAGCAGGAGATCTTCAAGCAGTTAAAAGGGCCAATGCACATTTCAGCGACGACCTACTCCGCACTCTCCTTAACGAACCGATCCCGGGTCAAGGAATCTTCTGGAGCAGTGCAGGAGGTAAAAGCTACCCAATACCGTTTCGAGCCCTTTCGTTTGAGAAAATTTACAAAACACTTGATCCAGACTACCAGTTGCCGGCTGTAAATACGTATGCTAATCAATTGCGCATTAAGTTTAATAATGCTGCCAATGTTAGCCGTAAAACTGTTCCTGTATCACTAACAGACGGATCTGACAGTTTAGAAAAGAGCTCTTACGAAAATACAGAAGAAGAGATAGATCAGCCAGAGGATATTCTTGATAAGTACATTTCATATGCCATTGAAGAGCTTAGAAATAACACTGATCTTATTGAGCGTATCAAGACCAGAGGTGTCCCCTGGAAAGGTGTTCTGAAGGCACTGTCTGAATCTTTACCAGATATCCTTGATGATAGGGATAACATTGCTCATAGTATTGTTCGCCAAGCTATGGACGAGATATTTGGTGAAGGTCTTTGGGGTACAGAGAAACGCGAGAGGAAGAGTGGACCAGGTTATACGACATGGATTATTGAGAAAAAGCCTCCTGAGGATTCGCAAACGGGCTGAAATTCCCAACTTGGTAACATTTTATCTCAAGAGCTAAGAGTTTGACGATTTTATATGATTATACAGTTGTTCCTTAGAATTCCTGGAGCATAAGCTGAATATTGGATGTGTACACACAAGTTTGCTTTACTATGGTTGTAAATTCGAACGCTGGTTGGACTGCAAGTACAAAATAACTAGTGAGTGATTTCTTAAGACATTATAAAATAAAGTTTCTCATGAACATGAACTGGGGGGAGAAACCTAGTGAATGTCAAAAGCTTTAGGCAATTTATTAGCTGGTATTTAAAATCATTGACAGACAATGAAATTGCTGCTGCCGTTGAGACATTATCGAATAGCGAAATAGAGCGGTCTGAGGGTTCAGTTGAAGAAATGAGGAACGTCTTACAAACTTTGTGGGAACATAAAAAATATGGCGCAATAGTTGGCGAGTACTTCAGTAAGCAGCATCAAGATATAATGAAAATTGTAAGCCAGAAATCCCGGGATGAGTTGAGGGCCGAGGTAGAAAATTTAGTGCAAAAATACGGAATTAAACCCGTGGCGTTTGCTTTAATAGTAGGGCAGGATAAATACACTAATGAAATTGGTTACGAGCTTATAAATAACTATGAAAAGGAAAATATGAAGGCACTTAAATCTCACCCGGCAGTTCAGACTAACGATGAATATTCTAATAATGACATTACCGTTGAGAGAGCGCTTGAAGATGCCATTAGAAGAGCGCTTGGAGAGTTTGACACCGGCCTCTTGCTAGATATGGTTATTAACCAAATCAAAAAGGGCAGCCTTAATGTTAATATGGACGTTATTGACGACAAGATTCAGAATCTACTAAATGCTTGGAATGAATGCAAACAAACGTATTTATTGAAGGAAAAACTTTTGTCTGAGATTTCTAAGAGTATATTACATTTGTCTAGTGAATTAAAGGATATTTTCCAATATCTCTATCCTGGAGAATTATGTATTCCTTTGGATATTGAAAAATATCACTACTTTACTCCTGAAAAGCTTTCGGAAATCAAGACTCTATTAGAAGATATCTGCGATTGCAGCCAGGAAGCATTAGAGTGGCGGTCTAAGAAATTGCTGACTTTAGAAGAGGACCGGGAACGATTCAATAACCTAGAAAGACTGCAGCAACAGGTTAAAGATAGGGTGAAAATGATTAAAGACATAATAGATTATGATATTGAAAAGGCTGCTGATACAGAAAGCGAGGAAGAAAAAGATGCACTTGGGGCACTCGAACAAGAGACAGAAAAAAAGAGGGTTCAACAGGATGCGGAATCTGATGAAAATCAGGACGAAAAATTGACGACAAAAGAACAAGGGGATGATGTCCAGGCTACTCCTGAGATTAACGAAGACGTTGACATCGTTACAGAAGAACAGCTTTCACAGGACGAAAACGAAATTGGAGAGGAAAGAGAAGAGCAAGGAGAAGTTGATTTAGAAGTTGATAAGACTAAAGAGAGAACTTTAACTGATTTCCAACCGAACAAAGTTATATGGGAAGCTATTGCGAAAGGTGACGTTTCTACAGCTTACTGGTTGGCAAGGGAAATAGAAGATAAACTTGTTGACGGTGGTCTAGTTCCTGAAACCGTCCCCTCTTGGCTGTTGTTGGCTGCAGTGCTTGGTATGGAGGCAGAATGGAAAGATAGTGAGAATAAGGATTTGTTTTACTCTATATGTAAAGACAATCCTAAACCTGTAGAAAAATATCATGCCAGGTTAGGACTTTCTGAACGCGACATGGCCCTGTTTATTACCGCTATAGCTTTGCAACCTGCATTAATGGCCCCGGAGACCGGAGCGGAAACTTGGCTGCGGGAAGCAAGTTTACATGTAAAAAATCCCACGGATCCCTTGCGTAAACTTTTGGAAGTAGTTCTAGATTTCCTTTCTTATGGTAAAGCCCTTGACAGAAAGCTGTTAAGACAAACTATTTTTGAGACAAACTGGGAGAAAAAAGCCAAAGAAGTATCTGGGCAATTTGCCGAATGGCTTAAACGGGTACAGGCAAGTAGAATACTTTATGCTCCTGCAAATGAAGCGCTGAAGTATCTGTTCGGTCCTGATAGCAGATTGAATCTTGCGATAACTGCGGTAAGAGAGAATGATTTTAAGCAAATTGGGAGAGCAAAGCAAGCAATTAAAGATCTTTTGTACGACAGAAAAGCCATGGTAAATTTAATTCAGGAGGCGGCTAGTGCCACTCGGGGTTCTCGGCCTAGAGTTCCCAAAATTGTTGGGAGCCCGCTTGATAAGATTGTCAGAACGCTAAATGAATTGAAAAATTACTTGCAAGAGTGGGTTGAAGTCATTTCTATTGGAGATGTCCAACGACCAGATAACAAATGGTGGTACCAAAAGACACTATCTATGCAGGAAGAATTTATTAAACAATGGTCAAGATTTCAAATTGAACTTGACAGTATCGAAAAGAATGGTGCGTCGGTCCATCCAAGACATTCTGCAGTCAAGAAGTTTGCGAGGCATGTCTTTCAAAACTTTGTGGACAATGTTCTGACAGTGTATGAAGAGGCAGCAGATGGAAGTTTCGAACAGAAACTTGATACTGGATTCTCTGCGTGGAAGTATTCCTTGCGACGGCCGTTGTTGATGCTTAAAGATGCCCCGATTGACGATAATGGAGATATTGACTTAAGTGTACCCTTTAGACCTCAGGATTCTCTTTATCAGGCTATTGAAGAACGGAGGGACTTGGAGCAGCTATTTTGGCATCACCTTGAAAGTGAAGATTTCTTGCTTGCTGAATTAATTCTTGAGGAATTCGACCGACAGGGTATAGATATTGAAAAATTGGAAAAGCGACTCGGCACAAAAATTTTGGAGGCGCAGTACTCATTAAAGGAGAAGCTTGAAGCGGTTCGAAATAAAGTCGAGCAGGCTACCATTGACCACGTTCTTTCTGAAGAGCAGCGTTCGGTTTTTGATGGAGAATTACTTTCAATTGAAGAACAGGATTCAAAACGGCCCTTCATTTTACGAAAAAAACTGATTGATATTGAGAAGCAACTTGCTGAGCTCAGACAGCAGCGCCAAGAATCCCTGAAGAACAGTATCGACCAAGTTATCGCCGAGTTAAAACAACGAGCTGAAGGCGCTATCCTAGGTGTAGCGGTAGAGTATATTGAGAAAGCTAGAGAAGCATTGAATAATGGCGATCTTCCTTTGGCTGATGAGTATTTACATTACTCAGAACAGGCCATCAATACGGGAATAGCAGTAGATATCGAACAAGAAGTTTTAGAGGAAAACCCTGTGGAAGAATTTTGTAATATTATGAGCGAGCTACATCAGGTACTTGAGAGTGATCGTCAGTTTAAGAAGGCGAACAATGTTGTCAAGGCTCTCTCAAAAGGTAAGCCTGTAGCCGGGCTAAATATGAAGCGTGTGCCCGGCGCGCGCTACGAAGAAATCGAACAAGGCTTGGAAGCATGGCTTATATTAAAAAGGCTTGGGAAAGATCCGAGTGTTTCAAAGACTACCCAAAAAGCACTGGTTCAAGTGTTAGAGTACATGGGGTTTCAGAAACCGGAGGTAGTACAAGCTAGGAAGGAAAAACAGTCTGCTCATTTCATTGTCAAGATGTCGGCAGGAAATGTATCACCATTAGCCGATTTCGGCTCTTTACGCAATAATACTTATGATGTAGTCCTATTTCACTGGCGTCCCAACGCAAGTACAATGGGACAAATTCTACATGAATACGGAGTCACGTCGAAATGTCCGATTATAGTATTTCTGGGCCGGATGACTGACCGGCAGAGGGGAGAATGGAGCGAGTACTGTAAGAAGAACGGTTTAACAGCTATGCTGGTTGACGAACTTCTCTTGTACTATCTTGCTTCCCAGAGGGAGTCCAGGTTGCCTGCGGCGGTAAGTTGTGGGGTCGCTTGGGGTTATGCAATTCCGTACCGCTCCTTCGGAATTATTCCCCCAGAAATCTTCAAAGGACGACGTGATATGGTCCAGTCACTAGGCAGATCTGATGGAAGCTGTATAGCCTACGGAGGCAGGCAGTTCGGCAAGTCCGCCCTGCTTCATATGGTAAAATGGCAGTTTCATAATCCCGAACAGGGTACTTATGTGATTTACGATGACATTAAGCCTCTCGGGGACCCCCAGGGTTACCGGCAAAAAAGTGAGATTTGGAATCGCCTGCGTGAAAGACTTGTTTCGCTAAAACTACTGGACGGAAGGGTTGGTACTACTCCTGGAAACCTGGCATTAAGGATTATCGAAAGGTTAAACCAGGACCCCTCGCTTCGTATTGTTGTCCTGTTTGATGAAGCAGATAATTTCCTTGCTGCGGATGCTAAATCTGATTTCGAAGAGGTTGCGCAATTACGCAACATAATGGACCAGACGAACCGCCGGTTTAAAGTAGTCTTTTGTGGCCTTCATAGCGTACAGCGATATATGTCTCAACCCAATCATCCCTTCGCCCAGCTGATGGCGCAACCGTTGATAGTCGGACCTCTTGACCCCAAATCGGCCCGTTCTCTAATAATCGAACCTATGTTGGCGATTGGTTTCACGTTTTCCAGCAAAGAAGCGGAAGAAGCTGTTTTACGAATTCTCTGTTACACTAATTATCACCCGGCCCTGATCCAACATTTCTGTAGTGAACTGATAAAACTGGTATGGAGCCGCCAATACGAGCCGCCGTACAAAATTACGGTATCCGATGTAGAAGCTGTATACCGACGTAAAGATGTTCGAGGATTTATGAATGAACGTTTTAACTGGACTTTAGATTTGGACTCCCGCTATGCGGCCATGGTATATGCCATGGTGATGGAACAAATATATGACCGAGACGGATTCCGTAGAGAATTTACGGCTTCAGAGGTATTGGAAATCGCCCAGAGCTGGTGGCATAAAGGTTTTGCTGATGTGAGGTTGGAAGATATAAAATCGCTATTAGAAGAACTTATCGGACTGGGTGTACTCATCAGACGTCCTGAAGGAACTTTTAGACTACGAAACGGTAATGTAGTGCGGGCACTGGGTTCTGAACAGGAGATTTACGAACGTCTCATACAGGTGACTGCCTCTGCACCTCCGGCAAAATATGATGATGCCAGTCAATTTCGTTTCAACATCGACCCCAAGAATGGAATACGCAGTCCCCTGACGGTAAAACAGGCCGGAGCACTTACTAAGTTGCAATCGGGGGTTGGACTTATTTTTGGAAGTAGAGCTTTAGGTGTTGATGAGGTGCCCTCAAATTTAAAATTATTGATAGAATCGGGCAGTTGCGAAGAGAATCAGTTGCATACGTGTAGAGAATTGTCACCAGAATATGTGACATCTGAACAAATTTTAAAATACCTGAGATCATTAGCAAATGGATCGCGAGCGGGTCGCATTCTAGAATATACGTTTGCAGAAGATCTAACTCTCAAAGGTGTATCAGTTTCAGAATTTGTTGGAAGTGCATGTACTGTTTTAAGTAGACCTAACCGTCGTGGTCGGATAGTTCGGCTGGCTGTCTTATTTACCCCTGGAAGTATTCAGAGTTGGTTCCTGGAGAACGATAATTGTTGGAATGAAATAGAAGACCGTGTCGATGTCACAGTAAATCTAAAACGTTGGGACGGAATTATGGTACAGCGCTTTCTCTCTGATCTTGAAATTCCTTGCACGCAGCGTATTGCTAACAGTATCATTGAGGCAACTGGAGGCTGGCCTTGGCTTTTACGCAAGCTTTGGAGAATAATGGGAATTGGGCGAAAACGAAGAGTTATTAATCCCACTGATGCTGTCGAGTTACTGAAAGATGAGCTGGAGGACAACAAAGAAAATATCTGTGTTGATTTTGTTTCAGCCTTAGGAATTGAAGACGTTACATGCGGCAAAGAACTGCTAGCTCTTGTAAAAGATATGAAGCCCATCAAGTGGGAAGAGATTGAAGATGCCGTCGAGGTTTCAGATTTGGACGAACTAAACAAATTATCTACAAATGAAATTTTTGCTTCTTTGAGAACTCTTGAACGCATAGGCATTATTGATGAAACTGAGAATGGTCTTGTTGTCGAGCCTGTCGCCGCAGAGGTGGTGGCCAAGGTTGATTCCATCAGATCAAATTAATAATTTAATGCACTTCCCGGAAGCCAAAAGGAAGTGGCAGGGTGTAGCGGAAGACCTTCGTAGAGGCCGTAGTGTCATCTGGATGTTTCAGGATAAATTTGACATGGACCTGGTCTGCAACATGGTAATAGATGAATGCGAGCGATACTACGGGATGAGTAATAAGGTGATATCTCTGGAAGATACTGACTTATTGCCGGGTACGGTTATTGCTCAAAGCTGTGGCAAGAAGACATTGCCCGGAAAAGTTGAACAGGCAGAAGAACTGATGGATTGTGAAGACCTTCCCGATTTAATAGTTATAACAGGTCTGGATAAACTTTCTTCCAATGACCTGACATTATGGGCCGGATTCATTAGAGATTGGGCGCAAGCGGCAAAAACAGCAGATGCAAAGGGGAAATTGCCCAAAGCTCTCCTCATACCATCACGCAGTACGGAACTGTTGCAAAAGGTCCAGGAAGACATTTTTCTAACCAGCCATTGGTTTTGGGGGTGGACGTCCGGCGGAGAACTCCAGTTAGTAGCAAGGAGTATTTCCCGCGAGAGAGGTCTATCTTATAAAGAAAGTTTATGGGTAGAGACTGTTTTTGTGGAACTCGCAGGGACAGATCCTATGTTATTATTCTGGTTGTTAAATCAATCTGAGATAGGTATGCCTAGAATGAAAATCTTTAGTTCCTTACGCCAGTTTGCTGAAAAACAGGGATGGGAAAAGAGCTGGGTTGATAAGCACAAAGACGCTTTAACCTCTGTGAGTGCAGGATATTATTATAACAACGGTCCGGTTGAGGCTCCGCCAACCGAGTTGCGTTCTTTGTGGCAAGCAGGGTTAGTTGATTGGCATGTTGAAGAGGGTCTTGCCGTTCATTCAGCGGTATTAGCAGTCATGGGAGACGAGGATAAATTGGATCACCGTATCTGGCGGGGACAAGCAAGAATATTGTTTCCCATACTTGATAGTAAGAGACACGAGGTCTGCCACTATCTTCAACGCGGTTTCAAAGACTGGCCTGCTTTTTGTTCTAAATACAATCAGTCTTATCATAATAGTTCATTTGTTGAAGAGAAATCTGTAACCCCTATAGCGGAATTTAATGAGATCGTTAAGTTCTTAAAAGAGCAGAGCCAGAAGTTTGGACGTTACAGAAATTTAAAACGGCAGATAAATAATTTGCGAAAAGCTAGAAATACCCTTGCTCACTATGTCCCGTTGGAATGGGAACACTTTTCTTTAATAATTGATGAAATGGAAAGAATGTATGAATTTATCGCTGTGTAACCAAACGTGAGGGAAAAGGTATCAACTACTTTGAAAGCAACACAGATTATAGAGGCAAATCGCTGAACTACATAACGTGAAAACGGTTGCCGGATACGATCGTGTCTTCCTGCATACTGAATTTTGGGAGCCGATCCTGTTGCATAACGAGCTGGATTCAGTCCCATGACATGAGCTTGAGGAGCGACCGGAAAAGTTTATATTACGAGTATCGGTGAGCTGTAATTGTAGGCAGGAACTCAGTGTGGGAGGGTAAGTATAGATATGCCTGTTTATCTCACCTTCTATGACGGCATCGACTGTATAGGGGGGAACAAGTTTCTCCTGGAAGCAGACGATACAGCCCTTCTCCTCGACTTCGGTACCAACTTCGGGGCGGAAGGGCTTTTCTTCGACGAGTTCTTACGTCCCCGCTCCATTACCGGCCTCTGCGACCTTCTGGACCTGGGACTTCTCCCGCCGCTGCGCGGTATCTACCGGAAGGATTTAGAGCTGCCGGAACGGGCATGGTGGGAGCGGATCAAAAGCCGCCCTTTCTACCGGGAGCTAGAAGCCCACGGAGTGCTTCTATCCCATGCCCACATTGACCATAGCGGGTACATATCGTTCCTGGATCGCGACATTCCCGTCTACACTGGCCTTACAACGGCTGTCATTGCAAAGGCCATGCAGGATACCACCCGCAGCGGGTTTGAGCGCGAAACCTGCTACATAGCGCCGAGGGAAATTAAGGACGGCCTGCTCCAGACGACTCATTGGAAAAAAGCACCTTATGAACAGCGACGGTACGTCATCATGGATGCCGGGGAAGTCAATCCTCATGCCGCCGACTTCTGGGCTATGTCGGGCTCTTCCAGGGCCATAGATCCGTGCCCTCTGGAGACCTGCCGCACTGCTGAAGTCCAGGTAGGAAACCTTCTGGTCAAGCGCTGGCCGGTGGACCACTCCATCCCTGGCGCAGGGGCTTTCGGCATCAGGACTTCCGTGGGCTGGATCATTTACACTGGAGACATGCGCCTCCATGGCAGGCGCGCTGCTGACACCAGAACTTTCATGCAGGAGGCGGCAAGGCTCGAACCGTTTGTCCTTATCTGCGAAGGGACGCACCCGGAGACAGAGACCCCGGTCACCGAGGATGAAGTCTACACCCGCGCAGCCGAAACTGTCCGACAGGCGGAGGGGCTGGTGATTGCGGATTTCGGGCCTCGTAACATCGAGAGGCTTCTGTCATTCTTGCGTGCTGCGGGGGAGGCCGGGAGACGCCTGGTAGTGACACTCAAAGATGCCTACTTGCTGGAGGCCCTTCATGCCGCCGGTGAGCCGGACGTGCCCAGCCCCCTGGAAGACGAGGGCTTTGCCCTCTATGTTGAGGCGAAAACACGCCGTGACGTTTGGGAGAAGGTCCTGATTGAAAGATACCAGGAACGCTGCCGGGATCGGGTAGTTACAGCCCATGACGTGAGCAGAAATCAGGGTGATTACGTCCTCTGCTTTTCCTACTACGACCTCCACGAACTGATAGACATTCAGCCCAGCGGCGGGACTTACATATACTCCTCCAGTGAAGCATTCAATGAAGAAATGCACATGGACCTGGACCGGCTGCGGAACTGGATCAGTCATTTTAACCTGCGACTGGCAGGGGATCCCGGCGACCGGGAAGGGCGCGGCAGGGAGCCGGGTTTCCACGCGAGCGGCCATATTCACGGGCCGGGCCTTGTGGAGCTGGTGGAGACGATTAAACCCAGGGTGCTGATACCGGTCCACACGGAAAACAGGCGTTTCTTTAAAAAACACTTTGCCGGGAAACTGAGGCTGCTGTTTCCCGGTCCCGGCGAGACTATACAATTGGACGGCAGCTTACTAAACGTAGGCTAAGCAAATAGGACTGTAAGAAGAATAAATATAGTGAAAGTTTATGTTCAACCCGGTATAATCAGACAAAACATTCCTGATGAATGAGATCTAATTCGCCTGCGCAGCCAGAAAAGCAGTTAATAGCGCAATTTAAGATTCTATTAAGATTTTGATGACAGTGGTCTTAAAGAGGCAGAAGCAATTGCAACACTCCTTTTGCATCATAACCTAATGTTTTACCTTCCAGGTAACGGCCCAAAATCATTTTATTGATAGAACCTTTATCGGAACCTTGATTAGAACTTACAAAATCATAAACGTTTTTCCATGTAACAAATGCCAGTCGAGCATTCTGTGGATGATTCATGAGCATGCTGGTCATTTGACTAACGATGTCTGCAGGTACTTGTTCTTTGGTGATCAGCAAGACGGTGGGCGTCAAATTACGTCCTCCTACAGCGGCCATTTCATTTGCCAGGAGCAGGTGCCTGACTATTTGATAACCGAAAACTCTAAAAACTTTTTCAGGAGGTTCGTTAAACACCCTGTTCCATTTGTCGTAGTTAGTATAATAGTCAGGGATTGCTGCTTTATTGGTTATGGGGCTGCTGCTCAGTTTGCATTCAATTAAAACCAATGGGACATTTTTTTCTGCGCCTACAGAACCTGTGAATATCACATCAGGCTCAGTTCCGTGTGCGGTATTTTCGCCGAGTGCTTTACGGGCATCAATTAATAACTGGTGCGTATTTCCTGTACCTGCTTCAACAGACCAAAAAACTGCCTCATCAATGTTTTTGGCATTGGCGATCAAAAAAGAAGACCGGCCGATTATTTCTTTCAAAAATTTTAGTACAAGATTTTCTTTATAGAGATACCAAAAGACATTCCAGGTAAATGAATCTTCATCTCTTTCCCGCCCCATTCTTCGCCAAGCCCCTCGCTTGCCGGTAGAACTCTTCACTCTATTTAATGCCGCTAAATCCTCTTTTTCCTGCCAAATAATTGAGGTCAGTGGTTCCTTGTATTCAAACGTTGAAGGTGAAATAAAAATCATGTGCTGATGACAAAAATAATCCTTTAACTTTTCTTGATCGTGGTCCAGATCCGGGCCGTCTCTTGTCATACGAGGCACTTTAAATTCGCATCCCATTACAGGACAAGGAACATAATCATCCTCAACCGGCCGATTGGGTTTCAATATCCAACGATCAAGCCTCAGGGGGAGGTTCCTTTCGGTTTGGCTTTCAAAAAACATTGCTAAACCATATGTACCTCTGCCGACACCCTGGCCTGCTGTTTGATCTAAAAACCCATTTAGCGGAGTAAGAGTGGAAAGGTTAAATCCACCGGAGTTTTCAAAGTTAACTATTTGTTGTATTTGTTTTTCAGCATAATGTTCATCGTATCTCAACAGCCAGTAATGATATAAAGGATTTTTCTTTTCGCGTACAAAACAGACTAAAGCTTCATCAATAAATAACCCATGGGAACGGGTAAAAATGGCTCCGCCTGAACGCTGGAGCAGCGGAGTAATTTGTTGGATTCTATATCCTTGGGATGCTGTTTCATTAATATTTTTCATTACTTCTTTGCTGTGTATTGGGGAAGAACCCAAAAGCAACTTAACGATCTTTTGTCTTACGATATTCAACGTCTTCCCTCCTTCTGGAGAATTTGGTTAGTACTTTCATAATTACTATATTTGTCAAATAATTTCCTTCCCCAGTTGTTACCTTTTCTTTCGGTCACTGATGGTGCTGTTCGGATCGATAAAGACCGGATAAACGAAGAAGCCGCTTCGACGGCAAGTACGTTCTCCGCATTAACACTACAGAGGATGGGATATTTTTTCATGATCAAGGAAACGTTCTTTGTCAACGGCAAATATGAGCGCCAGAGTTACTTCTGGCGGAGGACAAGCCTGTCTACGGGGAGAGTATTGAGGATTATGCAAAGCGGAAAAATGTGCCGGTTGAACTGGTGAGGGTGTGGGTGGATAGTTAGTGAGTTTTGAATGAAAGGAGGAATTTCAGTGGATATTAGGTTTCGTAAATCCATCAGTTTAGGAAAAGGCGTCAGGCTGAACGTAGGTAAAATGGGAGACGGGTTAAGTGTAGGTGGTAAGGGAGTCCTCAAATTCCTCCTTACCGTATATTTTAAGGGAGAGTTCAGCACCATATTTTAAATTCACATCCAGCATAATCATAGATGTGGGACCTGTCAATAATGGACATGTCTTTTACTTTGAGGCGGAATGAGCGGCCCACTCTGGACCACTCATTCCGTTTTCTTATATGTAAGACCTGTTACCAGTCGCACGAAACGGCTGGGAAACCAACACGGTTTCCTTAAAACTCAGATCTTCCGGCCTTTTTGCATTTTGATGGGACACGTAAAAGTAAAATTGTCAAGTTGAGCGCTGAAATAATGAAAATTGTTCAAGTCTTTGTTCCTTAAAATGTGATTCCCTTGATAGTTAGATAGTCTTGAATCAGGGGGGTTTGGCTGCTGCTGGCAGCCCGAAGAAGGTGGTCATAGACCCCACGCCTAAAGGCGGGGGCTTGTTGGGGTAAATCCCGCAAGCCCGTCTATGACCAGCCTCAGTGCCCGACCCGAAGGACAAGGGGATGACGGCGCTACGTTGGCGGCAGGTTAAAGACCCACTCCGGGATGCTCCTCCAGTCCCGGACCCTGGAAGCTCTAGCTGCAGACAACCTTCGGGGGATGGGCGAAACGGGCTAGAGCATATGCCGGCTGCCAACATTGGCGAGGAGGGTGCTAAGGAGAGTCCGCCTTAGCGCGTTACCAGGCCCGTAAGGGTACTCTGAAAGGAGTGGTGTTCGTGGTCTTTGTCCTGGATAAACATAAGAAGCCGCTGATGCCCTGCACAGAAAAACGCGCCAGGTTACTGCTACAGCGCGGCAGGGCAGTTGTGTACAAGTTACAGCCATTTACCATTCGTTTGAAGGATAGAACAGCAGAACAGAGCCAACTTCAGCCTCTACGTCTCAAGCTTGACCCAGGAGCAAAGGTTACAGGCGTGGCTGTATTGCGAGAAGACAACAAGGACGAGGCTGAAACAGTGTTATTAGCCGAGATACACCACAAGACGGACGTCAAGGCTAAACTAGACGCACGCCGTGCCGTCCGTCGGAAGCGGAGAAATCGCAAGACACGCTACCGCAAACCCCGGTTTCTAAACCGCAAGCGTCCAGAAGGCTGGTTGCCTCCTTCGTTTGAAGCTAGAGTTAATCAAACATTGAGTGCGGTTAATAAACTCCTGAAGTTGTTGCCGATTACAGCCATCTCTACTGAACACGTCAAGTTTGACACTCAGAAACTCCAGAACCCGGAGATTTCTGGTATTGAATACCAGAAGGGTACGCTTTTTGGTTATGAAGTCAAAGAGTACCTGCTTGAGAAATGGGGGCATAAATGCGCTTACTGTGGTAGAGAGAGCGTGCCTCTTGAGATTGAACATATCATACCCAGGTGTCGTGGTGGTAGCGATAGAG
>NZ_BDGJ01000215.1:58418-60323 GCF_002207765.1 Calderihabitans maritimus | reverse complement strand
AAACCCCGGTTTCTAAACCGCAAGCGTCCAGAAGGCTGGTTGCCTCCTTCGTTTGAAGCTAGAGTTAATCAAACCTTGAGTGCGGTTAATAAACTCCTGAAGTTGCTGCCGATTACAGCCATCTCTACTGAACACGTCAAGTTTGACACTCAGAAACTCCAGAACCCGGAGCTTTCTGGTATTGAATACCAGAAGGGTACGCTTTTTGGTTATGAAGTCAAAGAGTACCTGCTTGAGAAATGGGGGCATAAATGCGCTTACTGCGGTAGAAAGGATGTGCCTCTTGAGATTGAACACATCATACCCAGGTGTCGTGGTGGTAGCGATAGAATCAGCAACCTGACACTTGCTTGTCATGAATGCAATCAACGTAAGGGGTCCATGACAGCTACTGAGTTTGGTTATCCCCACATACAAGAGCAAGCTAAACAGTCACTAAGAGAAGTAGCTTTTATAAACACCACACGCTGGCACCTGTATGAGCGCCTGAAGGCTACTGGCCTCCCAGTTGAGTGTGGCACAGGTGCTCTAACCAAGATGAACCGCGTCACTCGTGGATTGCCTAAAGAACACTACTTCGATGCCTGTTGTGTTGGACCAAGTACGCCGGTCAAAGTTGTCGTAACCCAACATTATGTGCAGGTTTGGCGTGCAATTGTAAAATATTGATAGGGTATGACGGTATGAAAGGAGTGCAGAAGTATGGCACAAAAGAAGTTTATAAATTGGGTTGAAATCGATGTCCGAACAGGAAAACCCTTGCCTAATCATCGTGAGTTGATAGGGAAAACCTACTTTGACCGTGACGGCGACGTGATAGAGGTCGTTGGAATATGCTGTCTTTTTCCTTCTACGCATGTTATCGTGGAGAGAAAGAGTGACCGACAACGCTGGAGCGTCGAAGCTGAGTCTATAAGAGAATTAATTGATTGATGAATGGCTTTTTCGTTTGCTGCCGCTAGGCTTTTGGCTTCACCTTGTGTAGCTTCGCTATGTTGTCGGGGCTTCTGTTGCCGCAGAAGGCCCTGATTGCATTATACTACTTTCAGGAAAACGTTGGTCCTTGTAGTTAACAACATTCTAGGAATGGGAGAATTAATGTCTCTGTGGATATGGGTTCAGTTTCTTTAACGCTGCTATGTCCTAGTTTACAGCTATTCTTTCCTTATTTTTCGAACAGAGCTCAGGATGTTTACTGCAAATCTCTTTTGCTAACTCAAAGTTGTCATCGAATGAATAAATCTGGCGGTAGCTTGAATACATTTGCAGGCTGTTGTAGTAGTCCACGTTATCTTCGTTTAATTGGATTATGCGCCCATCGAGATTATTTATTCTTTTAAAGTAGGTCCTTTCGAAAAACACGGTAGTAGCAGTTCTACAACTCAGGCTTTTCTAAAGGCTGTGTCGCCGAAATATGCTGTTATCTCTGTAGGTAAGGATAATAAATACGGCCATCCTCACACTGAAACTTTGGCCAAACTCGCAGAAGCAGGAATACAGGTTTTCCGCACTGACCTGCAAGGGACCATTGTGGCTACCAGCGATGGAAAAACCATCACCTTCAATAAGAAAGCCTCACAGGTTAAAGAGCGAGCGCCAGATGATTCTCGCGCCGCTGCTTCCTCTAATCCTGTCATGCCGCCCGTTTCTACTTCATCTTCCGGCGGCGTGAAAATAGTGGGTATAGACCTCAAGAGTGAGGTATTTACAATCAAGAATACCAGCGGCGTAGCAGTGAACCTGACCGGCTGGAAGCTAGTCAGTCAAAAAGGGAATCAAACCTTTACTTTTCCATCTGGAACAGTCATACCAGCCGGCGGAAGCCTGAAGGTTGTGAGCGGGCCGAATGCTCAGGCTGGTCCTAATACGCTCCTGTGGACTAATAGGTATATCTGGAACAACAAG
>NZ_BDGJ01000215.1:52645-58408 GCF_002207765.1 Calderihabitans maritimus | reverse complement strand
GATGGAGGTGCATTATAAATGCTTGTAATTGACCGGTTTGAGGGTGATATGGCGGTAATTGAGTATAACGGCAAGACTTTTGATCTGCCGCGGAGTCTTTTGCCGGAAGAGGCTAAAGAAGGAGACGTGCTTAAAATATCGATAGAGATTGATAAAGAGGAAACGGAAAAGCGCCGGAAGAAAATCGAAAAACTTATGGATGAGTTGTTTGATTAACCGCCGGCTATGTAAGTGTATATTTAGATTACACCACAAAATGAGAGGTTTCAAAACGTGGAGAAAATTTTAAGTGCTTTTGAAGGCTATCTTCGGGGAGAAAAAGATTTTGAAAACATATTTTAGCGACTCGCTAACAGCAGAATATGTACTTGTATTACAGACAGCGGGTAGATCGCAGGTGGGTTAAACAGCAATAACGAATGGGTAGACATAAAGCATATACCGTTCTCTTTACCTTGGCCAACTCCGTTTTACCGGACCCCTTCACGCCCGTTATATCGATTCGCAAATGTCACCACTCCTTCCAAAGATGTTCCACAAAAAAAGGACCGGTGCTTGGCCGGTTCTTGATGTTGTTATAAGCGCTCATCCAACTTAACAAAAACAAAAGCCCGACATCTCGTATCGGACATCGGGCTTTTATTTCTCGTTTCTACCGTTCGTTGACCGCTACTACTTGACCCTCCTCGAACCACTTAACGTCTGCGCCCAGGTTTTCGCTCACAAAGCGCAGGGGGACGACCGTCCGCCCCGGCGGGATTACCTCCGGAGGCACGTCGAGAATCACTTTCTGCTTGCCAACCTTTGCTTCGGAGCGGCCCAGGAACAAAGTCACCGTTTTTTCGCTGACCGGGTTCGTGATGACGACCACGCCGTTTTTGTAATCCACTTTCAGGTCCAGAGCCTCCGCGATCGCCCGGATCGGCACCAGGGTGCGGCCTTCCTTGATGAACGGCTCGGCATCAAAGTTAGGTTTCTTTCCTTTTACGAACACTTTGACACCTTTTTTGCCTGCTTTCTTGTAAAGTTTGCCGACTTTTTTGTAAAGGTCTTCATCTTTTGGTTCGGCAGAAATAGCTTTTTCCATCTCTTCTGCCGCTTCTTTTACTTGACCCAATTCCTCTTTTAAAATACCTTTATAAGCGTACACCGCTCCTGATACGGTTGTGGGCGATGCGAGCAGTTTTTCCAGTTCAGCCAGCGCACCTTCCCTATCGCCCTTAGCCTCCAGACACTGGGCTAGCAGCACTGCAATCTTGGCTGTCGGGTGCGTTAGCTTTCCTTCCAGTTCCTTCAGGACCGCGATGGCTTTGTCGTACTCCCCGACGTTGCGGTAGGCCACTGCCAGCCTCCAGAGAAGCTTCGGATCGCCGGGCGCCTTCGCAATGGTCTGCTCCAGTCTAGCGATGTACTTCTCAAGCCTCTTTATTTCTGACTTGTTCAGTTCCTCGTCTTCGATTCCCTCTCTGATTTTGTACTCAAGCTTCTGCATGACCTTGAGCCGGAACTCCTCCCCTGCGTTCTGCGTGCGCGTTCTAACATTGAATCTGTGCTGCTCTTTGTGCATGGGGTTGTCCAACGCATCAGCGCCAAACGCCGTCCCGCCGATGCTAAGCATAAAGGCAGCCAGGGTTACCAATGCAAGCAGCAAGCGAAGTTTCCTGCACACCGTTCATCCCTCCTGTAATAATCGTTTGCATGGAATACTCGTTTGCATACTCCAAAGAAAAACCTTCTCCGGAAAGACAGACCACCTCCTCCCTTCTGCTCGGCAGCCGGTTGCCGGGGAAAAGCAATACGCCTTTACCTCCCCAGTAGCCGGGTTGCCGTAACGGATCACCGTCCTAGGCCATATGGCTTTTCGCTCTCGGCTTTCGCCGGGTTTGCCTTTGGTGAGGAGTTTCTTTTATATAAAAATACGATGCGTCTTTCTTTTTTCTGGGGGTTAAAAATGTCAGCCACCGCAGTAGCGTCCGGTATAATGGTGTAAAAATATAGGGGTCTCAGGGTCATTGAAGCAGGAAAGGCCATCCTCCAGCGTCTTAACCGCCACCCATACCACCGACGATGTGATCAGAACCCTTGAAAAAGCGATGGACGAGGCGAAACGGCTGCGTGGACCTCTTTCAGTTTTTGTGTTCATGCTATTTATTGCATTAGCATACCAATCCCGAAATGCAACGTAATAGCCGCTTGAGGTAAGAGAAGAAGCCAAGCAACCCACGCTATCCGTCTATGAACTGCTAGCGCTCCGCCAAGAAGAAAGAGAGGCAACAACAAGCCGAGTAGCTTAAAAGCCGGGATTGGTAAAAGAGTGAGATACAAAGCGAAACCTAGAGATAAGACGCAGGCAGCAATCAAGTAAGCCGGGCGATATATAAAAATGCCAACGCCAGCCAAGATTAATGAGGCGATAATAGCCGGCCAACCCATTAAGATTTGTGCGATACCCACAAAACTCCCCCTAGTGACATCAATTAGGTTTGGGAGATTTTTTATTTCTTGTTTCTTTAGAAACAGCTGCTTACAAGTAATATTTCAACTAACCTTTTATCGGCACCTGCCAACTTGAAGTTATTTAGGTTTTTCAGTTTAGTCCATATGTAATTGGCATGCTCATTTAACTGTAAATTGCTATTAGTTCACCCTTCTTGCATTTATTAACATTGTGCTATCAATTAAAGCTGACCCCGTTAAAAGCAGTTATTTCAGATATGTACTGAGCCATAGTTTCGTTCACAAGCTTGTTTTTAGGTGAGTTATCCCAGGGTATACTGGTGATATCAAAAAGGGTTGAGATGTAAAGGGATGCATAGTCCAAGATAATAACAGGCATAGCACCGATAGCTGGGTGATAAGTAGCTTTGTAATGTTTAAGAGCTTCCATAGGAGATTTACCCTGCATATTTGAGCCGAAATGAGGTCTTTGATAATTATACTTACAGATCCAATTTTGAGCTAGAACGAGAAAAGATTTTAGAGAGGTATTAAGATTAAGATCAATAGCATAAAACTCCTCGTCATCAGTACGATGTGAACGTTCGACGTAGCTATTAACCATTGTTTGGCGTGGAGGGATATTAAGTAAAGAAACACCCAAACGATCAAATATGAGAGACTGCATAAGCTTACGCTTTCTAGAGTTGTAAGTTCCACCGAACTCCTGGCCATTATCAGTTTGGAAGAACAAGTGGTGATTAACGCCAAAAGCCCTAAGCCAAGCTTCAACTAAGAGCATAAAGGTAAGACCATTTTCAAAAGAGAGAGAATGAGCATAGGAAATAAACCTAAGTCTAGTTTTAACATCAATGGCAGTGAACTGATAGAGAGGCAATTTATTTTTAAACAAAGCAGCATAAGCCTCGCTGGGTAAAGCATTCTGATCGGCGATATGCTTAGTATCAAACTGGAAAAACTCCAGAGGTTTAAAAGAAGATAAATCAGCAGCATAATAACGGCGGCTACCATTTTTAGAGCGTTTTTTACGGCAACGGATGCCATGACGTCTTAAAATATTTCTAATGGTGTAAGGAGACAAAGAAATACCAAAAGAACGTTGAAGAGCGACGGCTAATCTATGAGGGCCTAAATTAGAAATTTGAGCGAGCCTTACTACTAATTGTTCTGTTTCGAGAGGAGTACGATTAGGCATAGGAGATTTAGGGCCACGTTTCAAGATACAAACTTGAAGATTACCGCCGGAATCTCGAAAACGACGTCTTAATTCATAAACCCATCTTACTGAGACACCCATAATCTCAGCAACTTTTTTAGGAGAATGCTTTTCCAGCAAAGAAATAACTGTTTGAACAGCAGCCTGGGGGTTTCCAGAACGCTTCAATTGGTGGTACAATGACATCAGGTGGGTCCTCCCTTCGAGGTGTTTTTGTTGTTGTACCACACCAATAATACCTCAGGGATACCCACCTTTTTCAATACCTTTTTCAACTTCTTAAACTTCTGTGAACGAAACTCTGGTCCATCTAGAAATTTTTTTTGTAAAAGGGTTGACAAGAAAATACTCAATGAATATAATAACTTATAAATTGGTGCAGCGTTGTACCTTATGTTAATACCGATTCTGCAGTAAAATTAATCTTGTATACTAGTTGTTTAGTAAGTCCGAAGATGGACAATGGCAAGGGCGCCTTTTCCGGGTTGTTTCTCACGCGGGAAAGGTGCCTTTCTTGTAGTAGTATACTGAGGGAGTAAGGGCGCTTCCGGCGGAGCAATGAAGCTCTGTTGAAGCGCCCTTTTCTTTTTCTAGACCCCAAAAACATGTTCAGGTAAGTAAGGTTTCGGTACGAATAGGCGCCGTTCGGACCGATAATATAATTATGGTTTCAAAAATACTCAAAGGGGGAAGCAAATTTGTTGGGGTACAGCTACGTTAAGGTGAAGTTTAAAAGATTAACTATCTTGCTAGGTTTAGCTCTTATCATTACCCTAGCTCTCGCAGGTTGCGGGGCTACAAAAACTGAAGAGAAAGCTCCTGCTACCAGTGAGGAGGAAACTCCTGTTACTGGTAATGAAGGTACGATTAAAGTAGGTATCCTGCATTCGCTAAGCGGGACCATGTCTATTAGCGAAACATCATTGCGTGATGCTGAGTTGATGGCTATTGAGGAAATTAACGCAGCCGGCGGTGTTTTAGGGCGGAAGATTGAACCCATAGTGGAGGATGGGGCTTCCGACTGGCCTACCTTTGCTGAAAAAGCCAAAAAATTGCTTGAACGGGATAAGGTTGCAACGATCTTCGGGTGTTGGACGTCGGCAAGCCGGAAAGCTGTACTTCCCGTAGTGGAGAAGTATAACGGTCTTTTATGGTACCCTGTGCAGTACGAGGGGCTGGAATCATCACCCAATATTTTCTATACAGGTGCGGCCCCAAATCAACAGATTGTTCCTGCTGTAGATTGGCTGTTGAAACAGGGTAAAAAGCGATTCTTCTTACTAGGTTCGGACTATGTCTTCCCAAGGACTGCTCATCAAATTATCAAAGCCCAACTCAAGGCCGAAGGTGGGATCGTAGTTGGCGAGGAGTACACGCCCTTAGGCCATACCGACTATAGCACGATAATTAACAAGATTAAGGCTGCAAAACCAGATGTAATCTTTAATACTCTCAATGGAGACAGCAATGTGGCTTTCTTCAAGCAACTCCAGGCTGCAGGTATTACGGCAGAGGATATTCCAACCATGTCGGTTAGTATCGCTGAAGAAGAGATAAGAGGTATTGGTGCCGAGTACATGAAAGGGCATTATGCTGTATGGAACTACTTCCAAACTACAGATACACCGGAAAATAGGGAGTTCGTGAAAAAGTACAAAGCCAAGTATGGAAAAGACCGGGTTACGGATGATCCGATTGAAGCAGCTTATTTCCAGGTATATCTGTGGGCTGAGGCGGTCAAGAAAGCCGGTTCCACTGATGTAGATAAAGTGCGTGAAGCCGCTAAAGGGCTTGAATTTAAGGCTCCAGAGGGATTAGTTCGTATTGATGGAGAGAATCAGCACACATGGAAAACAGTCCGTATAGGCCGGATTGATGCTAATGGACAGTTTGAAGAGGTATGGAGTTCTGGCGAGCCAGTTCGGCCCGATCCTTACCTGAAAAATTATGAATGGGCTAAAGAATTAAAACAAGGCAGATAAGCTTTTAGAAAAGAGACGCATCTATTTGGGCAGCCGGCAGTGCGAAAAGCTCTGCGGGCTGCCACATATCCCCTCAAGTTGCCATTATACTTGGCGAGAGAGCCTTTG
>NZ_BDGJ01000215.1:40763-52635 GCF_002207765.1 Calderihabitans maritimus | reverse complement strand
TGCTCTAACCAAGATGAACCGCGTCACTCGTGGATTGCCTAAAGAACACTACTTCGATGCCTGTTGTGTTGGACAAAGTACGCCGGTCAAAGTTGTCGTAACCCAACATTATGTCCAGGTTTGGCGTGCAATAGGTAGAGGTACACGCTGTATGTGCAATACCGACAAATATGGTTTTCCAAGAGGTCACAGGCAATCGCGACGGTTTTTCTTTGGGTTTATGACAGGGGATATAGTAGTGGCTGAAGTGCCAAAAGGTAAGTACAAAGGGCGCTGGGTAGGCAGAGTAGCTACCCGTGCCAGTGGTTGGTTCGACATTAAAGATGCCGCTGGCAAGCGTATCTGTCAGGGTGTATCGTACCGCTACTTTAGGTTGTTGCAAAGGAATAGTGGTTGGCAGTATGAGAAGAAGTCTTGCGGCGTCTCCTCCCCGTGCCTGAAGGCAGGGGCATCCGACGCCGCGTAAGCCGGTGAGCTCGCCGCTCACGCCGCCGAACTGCGGGAAGAATTGGAGCGGAAGCAGAGGCATATAGCGGAGCTTGATAAACAGAAAAACGAACTTCTTGACCTCCGGCTTGAGGGACTGCTTTCATCCAATGAACTTCGTAAGCGCATGCAGCGCCTTCACCGGCGGCGTGGGGAACTGGAAGCGGATATAAGCAATATCAAGCGGCGACTTGCTTCTATTGACCGCAAGGCTCAATGGACGGAAGATATCGAACAGTTTTGCAGGAGACTTGCGGAGCGGGTGGATACCCTATCCTTCGAGGAAAAGCGAGAGCTAATCCGGATACTTGATATTCGGGTCACAATACATAAGGACCGCAGAATTGTAATCGAGTGGCCTTTTGAGGTTCCTGTATGTGTTGACATGTCAAATCTGGACAATTACACCCACACTGTCGAATCCCGGGAGGCCTTTGGAGACATCCACTTCTACTTTTACCAGGTAACCTTCGGTTCCTAAGATTCCACAGCTCGATACGATAGATAGCATATAGCCAACTCCTCCTGCCACTGTTTTCCTGATAAAGCAATTATTCGACTCTCTATGACCAGGTTCCTCCCGTCGCTTAAGGAACAGGAAATTAATGGCCCGTTGAGCAGAAAATGTTGTATTATTATGTTAAGATTAAGAATGCACTTTTAAAATTTATTATAGGTTAAGGAGTGGCAAGGTAGTGAGAATTCTTCACACTTCTGACTGGCACCTGGGACGTACTCTGGAGGGTCGTTCCAGACTGCCGGAGCAGTTGCAGTTTATCGACCAACTGGCCGATATAGTTAAAGAGGAAGGGGTTAACCTTATCCTGGTAACGGGAGACGTGTTTGATACATATAATCCCTCCGCTGAAGCGGAAGAATTATTTTTTTACGCTTTGGAACGCCTGGCCACCGGAGGAAAGCGGGCGGTGGTGATAATCGCGGGTAATCACGACAGTCCGGACCGCATCCGTGCTGCCAACCCCCTTGCCTTAAAACATGGTATTTCCCTGGTAGGCTATCCCGGTGAAAAGCTGACCTGTGGCGGTTCGACCGGCGGAGTGGAAAGAGTACGTACCGGCAAAGGTTGGCTGGAGATAGCGGTACCGGATGCAGAACAGTCAGCTGTTATTGTCACCTTACCCTATCCGTCGGAATCCAGACTCAATGAGCTTTTAAGCAGGGAATTAGATGAAGGTGCCCAACAGGTTGCCTATTCTGACCGTATCAAACAGATACTGGAGGAAAGCAGTCGGGCTTTTCGAGCTGATACAGTTAACTTAGTCGCAGGACATTTTTTCATGGCTGGTGGTTGGGAATCGCAGTCGGAAAGACCTATACAACTGGGAGGAGCACTGGCCGTTGAACCGGCGGCACTTCCTTCCCACGCTCATTACATAGCTCTAGGGCACCTTCACCGACCTCAGGCGGTAGAGGGCACTCCGGCACCTTGTCGCTACTCCGGGTCACCTCTGGCGTACAGCTTTTCTGAGGCCAACCAGCAGAAGGAAGTAGTAATCGTAGATGCCGTCCCGGATAAAAAAACCTTGGTGAAAGAAGTTAAGTTAAATTGCGGTAGGCCGTTGAAGCGGTGGCAGGTAGACAGCCTGGAGGAGGTTTATGCCTGGTGTAACCGGCCGGAGAACCTGAAATGCTGGGTCGAGCTGGAGATGAAGCTGCAGGAACCGCTCAGCAGTTCGCAGCTCGCCGAATTGCGCAAGCTGCATCCAGGGATTGTTAACGTGCGCGTTATTTTACCGGAGGTGGAAAGGGGACCTGATGAGAAACGGCTTTCGAAAATGTCCTTACCGGAACAGTTTAAACTGTTCGTAACCCGACAGCGCGGTGTAGAGCCGTCCAAGGAGCTGGTAGACTTCTTTTTGGAACTGGTTAATGAAGAGTTAGGAGACCTTGAGGATCGCGCCGGGGGTGAAGCAGATTGAGACCTATAAGATTGGAATTTAGTGGTCTGCACAGCTATCGTACGCGACAGATCATCAATTTTGAAGAATTGGGTGCCGCCGGCCTGTTCGGAATTTTTGGTCCCACCGGCAGCGGAAAATCTTCTATTTTAGATGCCATGACTTTAGCTCTTTACGGAAATGTAGAGCGGGCTGCGTGGGGTACCCGGGGTATTATAAATCAGAACGAAAACTATCTGGAAGTTTCGTTTGAGTTTGAGTTGGGTAGTAATCGTTATGTGGTGGAACGACGGTATCAGAAAGATCCTTCCGACCCCGATCGGGCTAGAGCAAAGTATGCCCGTTTATGGAAGATTTCTTATTCCGGCGATGTAGAGGAAGTAGTTGCTTCGGGGGTATCGGATACCAACGCAGCGCTGGAACGGCTCCTCGGTCTCAAGCAGGATGAGTTTTCTCGGGCTGTGGTGCTTCCCCAGGGTAAGTTTGACCAGTTCCTCAAACTAACCGGTAGTGAACGGGCCAGGATGCTGGAGCATATTTTTTGTCTGGAACGTTTCGGCGAGGAGCTAACCAACAAAGCCAGAAAAGTTAGTATTGACTGTGCCGCGCAACTGGATAACATCGAGGCGGAAAAAAGAGGCCTTGGTGACTGTTCGGCTGAGGCAGAGGTTGCTGCCAAGCAAAGGCTGGCAGAAAATGAAAAGTGGCTGCAGCAATTGGAAGTACAGTACGATGTTTTAGATAAAAGATACCGAGAAGCCGAACAGCTATGTGAATTGTACGAAGAGAAGGCTAAAATGATTTTACAAAAAAGGGAACTCGACGAGCAGAAAAAAGGTATGGAAAATATATTGCACACCCTTAATAGGGCGGAAAAGGTTGAACCAATGCGGAACCTTATGGAAAGGGAAAAGGAGATATCGGAAGAGTTAAGGCTGCTGGAAGAAAAACTAGCACAGGAGAAGAGACGGCTGGCGCAAACCAAAGTTGAGCTTACCGAAGCTGAAGAGGCATTAGCGGCAGCGACAAGGCGAAAGGAAGAGGAATTGCCTGAACTTATAAAGCGCCAGGAGAGGCTTCAGGAGGCGTTGGCTAAGGGAGCTGAACTAGAGAAACTTCAAACAGAGAAAGAGAGGATAGCTTTAGAGCTGGAGGAACTAAGGAACAGGCTCGGGCAACTGAAAAAAGCCAGGGAAAACCAGTATAAGAGACTGGAAATGATAAATAAAAGCTACCGAAAATTGAACGAGCAACGTCAGAAGCTATATGTTAATTTGGCTGAAAAAGAAAAAATCCGGGTTGCCTTGCAGGTGCTTGCTCAGCTCGAGAGCCGGGAAAAGCTGTTTTACGAAGCCAGGGATGAATATAGAGAACGCCAAAAAAAGAGCGAAAAATGTTGGCAGCAGTTGGTTCAAAAGATACGGGAAGTATTACCGAAAACAGTTTTGGAACCGAGTACAGATATAGCCGCGTTGGCGTCGGAACAGGTACGGGCGGCCGAGAGGAACCTCACGGAGACGGACAAGGCTTATCAACGGGCGCTGGTACAGGACAGGGTGAAAGTTCTGGCCCAGGAGCTTAAAGAGGGAGAACCATGTCCAGTTTGCGGTTCGCGTGAACATCCTGCCCCAGCCATTGAGCCGGCCATAGAACTAGAACAAGCCCAACAAGCTCTGAAGGACGCGGGAACACGACTCCAAATGTTGCGCCGGTGGCAAGAGAATGTGTTGCAAATGTGGACTAGCTGGCAAAGTGCTTGGGAGGAAACGAAACGGTCAAAGGAGAGGGTGGAAAAACTTGCCAAAGAACTCGAAGCGGCACAGCAAGAATTTAATGAGGTACGAGGAGATTATGAACGTAGTTACCTACAAAAGCGATATAGGGAGCTAGAACGACTGGAAGGCGAATTGTTTGAGATCAACAAGCGAAACGGTGCCATAGATGAAGAGCGCCAGGAAGTAGAGGCCCAGATTCGAGAACTAGAGGGCGAGATACAGTCCATGGAACTGAAGTCAGTAGCTTTGGAAAATCAACTGGAAGGGTTGACTGCCCAAATAAAACAGTTAGTCAGGCGTCTTGACGAAACTACCGGAGGCATAGATCCGGAAAAATCTCTACGGGAGACGATAAAGAAAATAGAAGCTTTACAGCAGGAGTTAAAGTTGGCTGAGGAACGGGTAAGAAAAATACGAGATTGTTACAGGCAGCTGGAGAGCAAAGTACTAATTGTGAATTCCAAAATAGAGACACTTCAAGGTGAGGTCTCGGACATACGATACCGTCTGGAGAAGGGAATTACCGCGGCGGGTTTCGCTAGTATTGAAGAAGCCCGAGCGGCGATGCTAGATGGTGAAAAGCGGGAGGAGTTGCGTAAGAGACTGGAAAGCTACCGTGTGGAATACGAAACAGTAAACGCGCAGTTAAAACGACTGGAATTGGCGATTAGTGGACGAGCCTTTAATAGAGAAGAATTTGAAAATTTAAAGGTGAAAATTAAAGAGATAGCAGATGAGTTGAAACAGGCAAGAGAAGCCGTTGCTGTTAGTAGAGAGAAGCTAAAGGAACTGATGCAAAAGAAAAAGCGATGGAACGAACTCGAGGAGCAGGCGGCGAAGATCAAGCAGCGTAAGTCTCTTGCGGAAGAGTTGAGTAAACTTTTACAGGGCCGTCGTTTTGTGCAGTTTTTGGCGGAGGAACATCTTAAAGATATGACCGTCGATGCGTCAATCCGGTTGGGTAAACTTACGGGGCAGAGATACGCTTTAGAGTTAGGGGAAGGTTGCGAGTTTGTTATGCGAGATGATTATAACGGTGGGCGGCGGAGGCCTGTGACAAGCCTTTCCGGGGGGGAGACTTTCTTGACTTCCCTAGCCTTGGCCCTAGCTCTTTCTTCTAAGATTCAGTTGCGAGGACAATATCCCTTAGGTTTCTTTTTTCTCGATGAAGGATTCGGCACCTTGGATGAAGAAAAACTTGAGCTGGTAGTATCTACCTTGGAGAAGCTTCATAACCCGGAACGTGTGGTAGGAGTAATCAGCCATGTTAGAGAACTGAGAGAACGACTGCCCCTTTACCTCGAAGTTTTACCGGCCACCGAAGACGGGAAAGGAAGTGAAGTCAGAATGGTTAAAAATTAAAGAATGAGGGGCGGACAACCACTTAGAAGGGCAGGGATTTGAAATGACTACCGGAAAGCTTCTTACACCGTCAAAAGAAGAGTGGAGGAAAAGATATGCAGCAACTGAGACCAGACAGGGCAAAAGGGCGAAAAAACGTTCAGGTTTCAAACAGTTTCTTGCCGGACTGTTTTTATTCGTTTTATGGATCGGAACAGTTTATGTAGCCTATTCTTACATTGAAAATAGGCTGGCTGAACAGCATGCCATGTTACAGGCATATATTGATCGGCAGGTACAAAACATTCAGGAAACCAACGCCCTCAATATTCAAACTATAGTTCAGAAACAGGAAAGGCTCTTGTCTGAGCTTACGAAAATAAAGAGAGCTCTGGAAGAAGCTGATGAAGTTATAAGTCAATCTAACAGTACCCGGGAGGCCCTGGATGAAAGAATTACCCAATTGGATAAACAATTAGAAAATCTCAAAGAAAGTCTACGTATTTTGCAGGAGACAGTCGATGCGAAGAATTAGTTTCATTTTTGCCGTATTTTTACTGGCACCTTTATGTGGGTTAATCTGGGGACTTTCCGGGGAAGCTTCTTTTTCGCAGGTATTATTTCCAAGCGAACAAATGATACTACAGACGGAAACGTTATTTTCTAATATGAAACAGCTTAACGAAGTTGTATCGGACCTGCAAAGGCAAATCGGTTTTATCCAGGCTTCAGTTGCGGAACAGGAACGGATATACCGTGAACAGCAGTTGTTAATTCAGAAACTGGTTCAGAAAAGCCGGCAGCAAAAGACTTTGTCTGACGAACTATATGAAAAGGAAATCCTGGCTCGACTTGGTACACCTTTTGAAGTCTTTCGTTCCAACCGGGTAGAAATCAAGTTGTTCGATTTAAAAGAGAAGGATTACAAGGGGTACATTGCTAAAGTTAAAGTGTTCGACCCCGAGGCTGTGCAGGTGGTGCTGGCCCAGGATCAACTTGGAAAGAGTGAGACGACCAGCGAGGCTGTACAGCGGAAGGGAGCTGTACTGGGTATAAATGGAGGAGGCTTCTACAAGACATATAATGAGGGCCAATTGCAATATTGGCCTATCGGAACCACTATGATTGATAGCGAGATGATTACCGGTTTTTCTCCGACCCATGATGACCTTTTCTTCACCGGTTTCGATAAAAAAGGTCGTTTAATTGGGGGCTTGTTTGAAGAGGAGCGAGAGTTGTTAGCCTTAAATCCTCGCGACGGAGTCAGTTTTGTGCCGGTACTGTTAAAGAACAGGGAAGCCAAAGAAATACCGGAAAAATGGCGTAATGAAAAACATCCGCGTACGGTACTCGGTCAGTATGCTAACGGTGATCTTATCTTTTTGGTTATTGACGGCCGGCAGCCAGGCTGGAGTGCCGGCGCCACTTTAGAAGAGGTGCAGATTAAGCTACTTGAACTGGGGGTAGTTGATGCCTACAATTTAGATGGAGGAGGATCTACCACCATGGTATATAAAGGGAAAGTCCTCAATCGACCTTCTGATGGTAAAGAGAGGCGGGTCGCCACCAACATCGTGGTTCTGCCCTGATACTTATTTTGCTTTTAATAAAGTTGGGGAAAGGAGAATTGGTAAGAATGAAATTTCTTAAATTACAAAATCTGGTTACCAAGGAACCACTGGGGCAGAACAGATTATATTTTTGCGCATTAGGGGGATATTAAATAATAGACCAAAAAATTTAAGTCGAGCAGGAGGTTAATAATACCTCCTGTTTTTTTATAAGGAAGCACTATAATAAATAAACTGGATCTTTGCGGAGGGTATAATTTGTCCAGAATAAAGGGTAAGATTGGCGGGTATATTTTAGAGTTATCAAATCTCGATAAAGTTTTGTGGCCGGATGAAGGGTATACCAAGGCACATCTTATAGAATATTACCAAAAAGTATCTTCTTATCTACTTCCTCATCTGGAGGGAAGGCCTTTAGTTCTAAAAAGATATCCGGACGGCATTGCCGGCAAAAGCTTTTATCAGAAGGAATGCCCTGATTATGCTCCCCGTTGGATAAAGACAGTTCCAATTCCTTCCCGGGGAAAACGTAAAGTTATCAATTATTGTCTCTGTTCTGATTTGCAAACTTTACTATGGTTGGCCAATCAGGCCTGTATAGAAATGCACCCGTGGTTGGGAAATTATAGTAGGCCAGATTATCCTGAGGTAGCTGTTTTTGACCTGGATCCCCAACCGCCGGCCAGCTTCCCCGATGTCTTAGAAGTAGCACTTTTGATTAGAAGAGCGTTGGATTCTTTTAATTTAATTGGGTATCCTAAAATTTCCGGTGCTTCCGGAATACATATTTATATACCTATTGAACCAAGGTATAATTATGCAGAAGTAAGGCGAGCAATAGGATTTCTGTGCAAGCTGGTAGCTGAAGCCTGCCCGGAGAAAGTTACTCTAGAACGAAATGTTTCGCGAAGGAAAGGTAAAGTTTATCTTGACTATTTCCAAAATGCCCGAGGAAAAACTATTGCTTCCGTTTATAGTGTCCGCCCTTTGCCTGGAGCACCGGTTTCGCTTCCCGTTACTTGGGAGGAAATTGAGGAAAGAAAAGTAGAGGTCGGGCGGTATCACATGAAAAATGTGTTTAGCAGATTGGAAAAATTAGGAGATCTTTTCGCTCCGGTTTTAACTCAAAAGCAGTCTTTAGAGGAAGTCCTAAACATAGCTCGGTGACAAGGATAGGAAAAATATTCTATGCGGTGCAGGAAAAATACCTTTTCTCAAGAACAAGAATATATTGTTAATAACCCGTGAGTCGAGGGATCTTTATGGATAAGAATATTTATTGGTTGGCTCTCATCCAAACACCTATGGTAGGTCCCAGAACCCTTTTAAAACTGGTAAGACATTTAGGAAATCCACAGCGCGTTTGGGAAGCCAACAGGAAGGAATTGGAGCAGGTTCCTGAAATACCCCCAGCGGTAGTAGAAAACATAGTTGTCCGCCGGCGCAGTTTAGACTTGCAGCGAGAATGGGATAGATTGCAAGAATATCAGGTTCGTCTTATTACAATTGATGATGAGGATTATCCAGTAAACCTTAAGAGAATCTATGATCCCCCGCCGGTTCTCTTTGTAAAAGGGACTATTAAAAAAGAAGATGAACAGGCAATTGCTATAGTTGGCTCCAGGCGAGCTACAGCTTATGGGCGAAAGGTAGCTCAGAAACTGGCGCAGGAATTAGTTTTGAATGGATTTTGTGTAGTCAGCGGGATGGCCAGAGGAATAGATACCTGTGCTCATCAGGGAGCCTTGCAGGGAGGCGGACGAACTATTGCTGTTCTAGGTTCGGGTATAAATGTTGTTTATCCTCGAGAAAATGATCAGCTCATGGAAAGCATCTCGGAAAACGGGGCAGTCATTTCAGAATTTCCTTTGGACACTCAGCCGGAGCCGGGCAATTTTCCCGTTCGCAACCGAATTATCAGCGGCCTGGCCTGGGGAACATTAGTAGTGGAAGCAACCGAGCGTAGCGGTTCTTTAATAACGGTTGATTTTGCTTTAGAGCAGGGCCGGGATGTGTTCGCTGTTCCCGGACCTATAACTAGCCCCTGCAGCAAAGGTACCAACAATCTGATCAAACAGGGAGCTAAACTGGTAGAAACGGTCGCCGATATTTTAGAGGAATACGGTATTAAACCTTTTTTTTCGGGTGAAGATCGAAAAGGAAATATATCTCTTGACAAAATAGAGAAAGAAGTTTTACAGTTAGTTTCTAGTGAACCAGTTCATGTCGATGAGTTGCAAAAGCTGACGGGACTTTCGATAAGTCGATTAAATTCAATTCTGATGTTTTTAGAATTAAAAGGACTGGTTCGGCAGCTGCCTGGAAAATATTATTTGGCTAGCGGTTAAAATATTAAATTATAGCCAAATATAGTAGAGAATACCAGGTTAGTAAAAGGCAGTAAACGAGGTGAGAGCATTGTCAAAAACTTTAGTGATCGTTGAATCACCGGCTAAAGCCAAGACCATCAGCCGGTTCTTAGGGAAAAAATTTGTAGTTAAGTCCTCCATGGGGCATGTACGGGATTTACCTAAAAGTCAGTTCGGAGTGGACGTGGAAAAGGGATTTGAACCCAAATATATTACTATTAGGGGTAAGGGAGAAATATTAAAGGAGTTGAAAGCAGCGGCTCATAAATCGAAACGAATACTTCTTGCTCCTGACCCGGATCGGGAGGGGGAGGCTATTGCTTGGCACCTGCAAAAAATTTTACAGATCGATGAGAATGAGCCTTGTCGTATCGAATTTAATGAAATTACGAAAAAAGCCATACAGAAGGCTATAGAACATCCCAGAACTATCGATTACAACCGGGTTAACGCTCAACAAGCTCGCCGCATTTTAGATAGATTGGTGGGCTATAATTTAAGTCCTTTGTTGTGGCGCAAGATAAAAAAAGGACTTAGTGCCGGTAGAGTCCAATCGGTAGCGGTAAGATTGATATGTGATCGGGAACGAGAGATTGAGGAATTTGTTCCCGAGGAATACTGGAGCTTGACTGCTATCCTGGAGGATCCTTCCAAACCAGTTACGTTTAAGGCAAAACTAATTCAAAGGAACGGGGAAAAAATTGATATTCGTAATGAAGAACAGATGAAAAGAGTGCTGAGAGAGCTTGAGGGAGCTGAGTATGTCGTTGTTGATCTGAAAGAGAGGACTAAGAAGCGCAATCCTTCGGCTCCCTTTATTACCAGTACTTTGCAACAAGAGGCTTATCGCAAGCTTAATTTCACTGCTCGCAAGACTATGCAGATAGCTCAGCAATTATACGAAGGAATTAGCTTAGGTAAGAAGGAAGGGCCGGTTGGTTTAATAACTTATATTCGAACGGATTCTACCAGGATTTCTTCCGAAGCAGTAGATGAAGTCCGGAAATTTATCCGAGAGAAATTTGGTAAACATTACTTGCCGGATAATCCTCGGATTTATGTGGGGAAAAAGGGGGCCCAGGACGCACACGAGGCGATTAGACCTACCTCTGTTTTCCGCGAGCCGGAAGGTATTAAAAAATATCTCACCCAGGACCAATTTAAACTGTACAAATTGATCTGGGACCGTTTTGTCGCCTGCCAGATGAGTTCGGCCCAGATTCAGATAAGTACGGTAGATATCCGGGCAGGAAATTTTCTATTTCGCGCCACGGGTTCTTCGATTGTGTTTCCCGGATTTATGAAGATTTATGTCGAGAGTGGAGAAGAGGAAACAGATAGAGGCGATGAGAAATTGCCCGAGCTGAAAGTAGGAGCCCAGCTTCGGTTAATTAAATTGGAAGATAAAAGACATTTTACTCAACCTCCGCCCCGGTATACGGAAGCATCATTAGTAAAAGCCCTAGAGGAAAAAGGGATTGGTCGCCCTAGCACCTATGCCCCTATTTTGGAAACCATTCTGGCGCGGGGTTACGTGGTACGGGAACAGAGGCATTTTTATCCTACAGAATTAGGTATGGTGGTCGTTGACTTACTAAAGCAATATTTTCCTGATATCATTGACGTTGAATTTACTGCTAATATGGAGGACAGGTTGGATAAGATCGAAGAAGGGCAGTTACCGTGGCGACAGGTGGTAGGTGAGTTTTATCGCCCCTTCCAGGAACTGTTGCAGAAAGCTGATCGGGAAATTGAACAAATTGAAATTGAAGAAGAAGTCAGTGAAGAAGTGTGCGAAAAATGCGGTAGAAACTTGGTAGTCAAGTTCGGACGTTACGGTAAATTTTTGGCGTGCCCTGGGTTTCCTGAATGTCGTTATACCAAACCATTGCTGGAAACAATAGGTGTAGACTGTCCTCAGTGTGAAGGAACTATAGTCCTAAGGCGAAATAAAAAAGGCCGGAAGTTTTACGGCTGTAGCAACTATCCAGAATGCAATTATGTTTCCTGGTGGAAACCTACGAATAAAGAATGCCCTGAATGTGGCACCAGATTGGTGGAGAAGTATCAGCGTAATGGCGTTCTTTGGGTGTGCCCTGAAGAGGAATGTTTTTACCAACAACAGGCGGAGAAAAATAACTCTGATCAAGAATCATGAAGAAAGGAATGGTTTTTATCGATGCAGCTTATGGTCATTGGTGGTGGGTTGGCCGGAGCCGAGGCGTGCTGGCAGGCTGCGGAACGAGGTATTAAAGTGGAACTATGGGAAATGCGGCCTTCCCGTATGACTCCTGCGCACCATACCGACCTGCTGGCAGAGCTGGTGTGTAGTAACTCATTGCGTTCTAACGCACTTGAAAACGCAGTAGGAGTTTTAAAAGAAGAAATGCGCCGGTGCAACTCTTTAATAA
>NZ_BDGJ01000215.1:0-40639 GCF_002207765.1 Calderihabitans maritimus | reverse complement strand
CCGGCAGGTGGGGCTCTAGCTGTAGACCGAGATTTGTTTGCTCGAGCCGTTACCAAAACCCTTCAGGACCATCCCAATGTAACCATTATTAGAGAAGAGGTTACTGAAATTCCCCGGGATAGGGTGGTGATCGTAGCCTCCGGCCCGCTTACATCGGAAAAACTGAGTAAGTCAATCCAAAGATTGACGGGAGAAAGATATTTTTATTTTTATGATGCTGCTGCTCCAATAGTTACTTACGAATCCATCAATCATCAGAAAGTTTTTAGAGCTTCTCGTTACGGCAAGGGAGAAGCGGCTTATCTTAACTGTCCTTTTACCGAAGAAGAATATAACCGGTTTTATCAAGAGCTGATTAAGGCAGAACGTCATCCCAGGAAAGAATTTGAAAAAGAGATATTTTTTGAGGGATGTATGCCGGTTGAGGTATTGGCAGAAAGAGGGCCGCAAACATTGCTTTTTGGTCCCATGAAACCAGTTGGGCTTATAGATCCCCGGACTGGAAAACAACCGTACGCGGTGGTGCAATTGCGGCAAGACAATAGGGAAGGAACCCTTTACAATATAGTTGGATTTCAAACCAACCTGAAGTGGGGAGAACAGGCACGAGTCTTTCGTTTAATACCGGGTTTAGAAAATGCAGAATTTGTTCGTTACGGAGTGATGCATCGGAATACTTTCATCAATTCTCCCTCGCTTCTCCTCCCAACTCTGCAACTGAAAAAGAATTCTAACATATTTTTCGCCGGTCAAATTACCGGTGTAGAGGGTTATGTAGAATCTGCTAGCAACGGTATCGTAGCTGGCTTAAATGCGGCGCGTCTGTTGCAGGGAAAGGAACCGTTGGTGTTTCCTCGTGAAACGGTTATCGGAGCGTTATGCCATTATATTACTTCCTCTGAGCCTCAGCAGTTTCAACCTATGAATGCCAATTTTGGACTGGTGCCTCCTTTTGGGAAAAGGTTTCGAAACAAAAGGGAAAAGAATCAAAAGTTGGCTCAGAGAGCACTGAATAGTCTAGAAAGTTTTTTACAAAATATCGACAATTAGGTTGTCATAAATTTGTGAATGTGGTAACATAAACGGTGATTATATGAATTTATGGTGATGCTGGTGGATGGCAAGGAAACAGCGGACTTTTTGGAACGTTTCTTATTTTATCTCCAGGTGGAAAAGAATGCGTCCAAACATACCGTAGAGGCCTACCGCCGCGATATAATGCAATTTATAGAATTCGTTAAAGACGATTTAGCAGGGAATTCTTTTTTGGATTACCGACACTTACGACGTTATCTTTCCCATCTTCACCGGCAGGGTTTATCGAGAAGCAGTATGGCCAGAAAACTTTCTGCTCTGAGGAGCTTTTTCAGGTATTTATGTCGAGAGCAGATTATAGAGTATAATCCTGCGGCTCGAGTTACTACTCCCCGGCTAGAAAAAAGGTTGCCTTCTTTTCTCTATTACCCGGAACTACTGCGTTTATTGGAAGCTCCTGATTGTTCAACCCCTTTGGGTATAAGAGATAGAGCTCTTTTAGAAACTCTCTACGCTACAGGCATAAGAGTAAGTGAATTGGTTGGCCTGAACGAAGAAGATGTAGATATATTCTTGGGTTATGCTAGGGTTTGTGGGAAAGGTTCAAAAGAGAGAATTGTACCCATCGGCAGCGAGGCTGCTGAATGGTTGAAACGATATAAAGAAGTGGTTCGAGGGAAGTTGCTTCAGGATGAACAAACCAGAGCTCTTTTTCTTAATCGACAGGGGCGCCGGATTACTGTTCGCGGTGTGCGTTATATACTAGATAAATATGTGCGTAAAGTATCCTTGGGAGAGAAGGTCAGCCCGCATACTTTGCGGCATTGTTTTGCCACCCACCTTCTTGAACGGGGGGCTGACCTCCGTGTAGTGCAGGAACTGTTAGGACACGTCAAATTATCTACTACTCAGGTATACACCCATGTTACCAAAAACCGTTTAAGAGAAGTATATTTACAGGCTCATCCTAGAGCGCGTATGGAGGAATGATAAAATTGTTTCATGGAACTACAATAGTAGCAGTCAAAACCGAAAAAAGCCTGGCTATGGGCAGTGATGGACAGGTCACTTTTGGTGGTAATACTATCATAAAACACAAGGCAAGAAAGGTACGCCGCCTTTATCAGAACCGGGTGTTAGCAGGTTTTGCAGGTTCCGTTGCTGACGCTTTTGCCTTGTTTGAGAAATTTGAAGGAAAGCTGGAGGAACATCATGGCAATTTACATCGAGCTGCAGTAGAGTTGGCAAAAGATTGGAGAACCGATAAAATCCTCCGACGGCTGGAAGCTCTGCTAGTGGTTGCAGATAAGACTGCTATGCTGGTAATTTCGGGAGGCGGCGAAGTGATAGAGCCTGATGAGGATGTAGTAGCCATAGGGTCGGGCGGACCTTATGCTTTGGCCGCGGCCCGGGCTTTGCGAAAGCATACTGATTTAGGGGCAGCCGAAATTGCTCGGGAAGCTTTAAATATTGCTGCTTCTATCTGTGTTTATACCAATCATGAAATACATATAGAGGAATTGATTTAAGTTAGGGGGAGAGAGATGGAGGATTTGACGCCTAAAGAAATAGTACAGGAATTAGATAAATATATTGTAGGCCAGCAGAAAGCCAAAAAAAGCGTAGCTATTGCGCTGCGCAACCGTTACCGTCGCAAGAAACTTCCTCCGGACATGCAGGACGATATTCTGCCTAAGAACATACTTATGATCGGACCTACCGGTGTAGGTAAGACAGAAATAGCCCGCCGGCTGGCTAAGTTAGTTAACGCCCCTTTTATAAAGGTGGAAGCTACTAAGTTTACGGAAGTAGGTTACGTAGGCAGAGATGTAGAGTCCATGGTCAGAGAGTTAGTGGAAACTTCCATTCGAATGGTGCGCCAAGAAAAGATGGCGGCGGTGGAAAACCAGGCGAAAAAAATGGCCGAGGCCAGAATAATTGAGATTTTATGTCCCTATCCTAAAAAAGAAAAAACGGTTAGAAATCCGTTTGAGATGCTCTTTGGTTCTCCGCAGGCTGAGACAGAAGATTATACCATCCATAGCCAAGATTACGAAGAACAAGTTAAAAGGGTCAAAGAAAGAAGAAAAATTATGCAACAAAAATTGCAGAGGGGCGAGTTGGAAGATGTAATTATCGAGATTGAGGTAGAAGACAGTGCTCCACCGATGATCGAAGTTTTCACCGGCGCCGGTATGGAGGAAATGGGTATCAATTTACAGGATGTATTGGGAAATATTTTCCCCAAACGAAAAAAGAAACGCAAAGTTGTCGTTGCTGAAGCTCGAAAAATCTTAACTCAAGAAGAAGCTCAGAAATTGATTGACATGGATGAGGTGATATCTCAAGCTATTGAGCGGGCTGAACAATCGGGGATAATTTTTCTAGACGAAATTGATAAAATTGCCGGCAGGGAAAGCGGTTATGGCCCTGACGTTTCTCGTGGGGGAGTACAGCGGGATATTTTGCCTATTGTAGAAGGTTCGACGGTTATGACCAAGTACGGGCCGGTTAAAACTGACCATATTTTATTTATCGCTGCCGGTGCCTTTCATGTAACAAAACCTTCGGATCTTATCCCTGAGCTACAGGGACGTTTTCCCATAAGGGTTGAACTGGACAGTTTGAGCAAACAAGACTTTGAGCAGATCCTTACCGAACCGAGAAATTCACTAATCAAACAATACGTAGCCTTGTTGAAGACGGAAGGCGTAAACTTGGAATTTACCCGGGACGCTATTGCGGAAATAGCGGAAATTGCTTATACTGTTAATGCTCGGACAGAGGATATCGGTGCCAGAAGGCTTCATACCATTTTAGAAAAATTACTCGAGGACATATCCTTTGAAGCCGATGGTAGGGAGACTAAAAATATGGTAATTGATAAAGAATATGTTAAGAAAAAGTTAGCTGATATAATTAAGGATGACGATTTAACCCGCTATATTCTATAATCAGTAGGGGTAAGTTAAGGGATTAAAGGAGGAATGAAAATGCGAACTTTACTTGAAAAGACAAGAAAAATCAATAAACTTTTGCAGAAGAGCGCAGGCCATCCAGTTGACTTCGAAGAAATGGCTAACGTACTGTGTGATGTAATTGGGGCTAATTGTTATGTTGTAGGTCGATCCGGCAAAATTTTAGGTTACGCTTTCATGGAAGGTTTCTCTTGCGAAATAATGGAGGACATTGTTTATAAATCCGAAAAATTCCCGGAAGATTACAATGAAGAATTACTGCGCATTAACGAAACTCGTGCTAACTTTAATCAAATTGAGAACGCCTGTGTATTCCACAGAGCGGACCGTTGTCTTTTTAATAATAAATTGGTGACTGTAGTGCCCATTATAGGAGGCGGAGAACGCTTAGGAACCTTAGTGTTGGCGAAGTTTAATGTGAAGTTTACGGACGAAGATCTTATTCTGGCTGAATATGGAGCTACCGTTGTAGGTATGGAAATTCTGCGCTCAAAAGCAGAAAAGGTAGAAGAGGAAGCTCGAAAAAGAGCTACGGTTCATGTTGCGCTGGGAACGTTATCGTACTCTGAGTTAGAAGCAGTGGAACATATTTTTGAAGAATTAGATGGGAACGAAGGGGTCTTGGTGGCCAGCAAAATTGCCGATAAGGCCGGCATTACCCGTTCGGTAATAGTTAATGCTCTCCGAAAATTTGAAAGCGCTGGCGTTATTGAATCGAAATCCTTAGGGATGAAGGGCACTTATATTCGAGTATTGAATGAAAACTTGTTGGAAGAACTGGAAAAATTAAGAAAAAAGAAGTAAATTGAGCGCCATGGCTTAACAACCATGGCGTTACGTTCGTATAAAAAATTTGATAGCTGAACAGCTTGCTAAGGCTAACTCTTTATGCTATACTTACGGTTGGTGCCAGTACACACGTTCCCTGAGGTTTGCAGGTGGTGCCCGTTGGGTTCCTGCAGCTAATGAAGGAAACGGAGGCGAAACCAAAAAAGGAGGTATGTTTCGGTGGCAGTCATTACCATGAAGCAGTTACTGGAAGCGGGGGTACACTTTGGTCACCAGACCCGGCGGTGGAACCCCAAAATGGCTCCTTACATCTTTACCGAGAGGAACGGTATTTACATTATCGACCTGCAGAAGACGGTAAAGATGACAGAGGAAGCTTATAATTTTATCCGGGATCTTGCCAGCCAGGGACAAAAAATTCTGTTTGTAGGTACTAAGAAGCAGGCGCAGGAAACCATAAAAGAGGAAGCTGAAAGGTGTGGTCAGTTTTATGTAAACCAGCGATGGCTGGGAGGTATGTTGACTAACTTTCAAACAATTCGCCAACGGATTGAGCGTTTGAAAGAATTGGAAAGAATGGAGCAGGAAGGCTTAATGGAGGTTCTACCTAAAAAAGAAGTGGCTAGGTTGTTAAAAGAAAAAGAAAAACTGCAAAGGTTCCTGGGGGGTATTAAGGAGATGAATGAACTGCCTGGGGCCTTGTTTGTAGTTGACCCCCGTAAAGAAAGGATTGCGGTTGCTGAAGGTAGAAGGCTGGGAATACCCATTGTGGCCATTGTTGATACTAACTGCGACCCTGATGAGATTGACTATGTAATTCCCGGTAATGATGATGCAATTCGAGCTGTGCGATTGCTTACCAGTAAGATGGCTGACGCTGTACTGGAAGGAACACAAGGTCGCGACACCACGGAAGAAGATGGGGAGGAATAGGCAGGTGGGTGCAACCTGCGGATGCAATTAGTGTCCGTGGGGTGCCCTACCTTTTATTTTCCTTGTGTCTTGGCAAAGAGTAAATTGCAAGGGAGGTTAGAGAAATGATCACCGCGTCAATGGTAAAAGAACTGCGGGAAAGAACTGGGGCCGGAATGATGGACTGTAAGAAAGCTTTAGAAGCGACTGGCGGAGACATGCAGAAAGCTATTGAATATCTTCGTGAAAAAGGGTTGGCTGCTGCTGCCAAAAAGGCTGGACGGGTGGCCAGCGAAGGGTTGGTGGAAAGCTATATTCACGGAGGAGGGCGTATAGGCGTCTTAGTGGAGGTCAATTGCGAGACAGACTTTGTGGCTAAGACAGAAGAATTTAAACAGCTTTGTCGGGATATTGCTATGCAGATTGCTGCAGCTAAACCGGAATATGTTTCCAGGGATCAGGTGCCTCCGGAAGTAGTTGAAAAAGAAAAGGAAATTCTTAGGGCTCAAGCCTTAAACGAGGGCAAGCCGGAAAAAATAGTCGAAAAGATTGTTGAAGGCCGATTGGAGAAATTCTTCAAAGAAGTTTGTCTCATGGAACAGCCTTTTATAAAGGATATGGATAAGACGGTTCAGGAATTAGTTGTAGAAAAAATAGCCAAAATTGGGGAGAATATATCTGTGCGACGCTTTGCCCGCTTTGAATTAGGTGAAGGATTAGAAAAAAGGGAATGCGATTTGGCTGCAGAAGTTCAGGCGATGGTTAAACAAAAGGGTTAAGAGAGCACGAGAGTGCTTTTTTTTGAGTAATGTTTTCTACAAAAATTACATATTTCAAAAAAAGGATTTTTTTGGCCCATGTAGAAAGTTATTGACGTGATGGGGGTTAATCTATGAAGCAGCCCAAGTATCGACGCATCGTTTTAAAGCTGAGCGGCGAAGCACTCGCAGGTAGTAAGGGGTTTGGCATCGACCAGGACATACTCAATTCGATTGCCGAGCAAGTTAAAGAAGTTAAAGAAGCAGGAGTAGATGTGGCTGTAGTTGTAGGTGGGGGAAACATCTGGCGGGGTGTAGCCGGAAGTGCGAAGGGCATGGATCGGGCAACCGCCGACTACATGGGAATGTTGGCGACGGTCATGAATGCTCTGGCTCTGCAGGATGCTTTGGAAAAGTACGGTGTAGATACTAGGGTACAAACCGCTATTGAAATGAGGCAGATTGCCGAGCCCTATATTCGCCGCCGAGCAATTCGTCACTTGGAAAAGGGAAGAGTAGTAATTTTTGCTGCAGGAACCGGTAATCCCTATTTTTCGACGGACACTGCGGCTGCCTTACGAGCAGCGGAAATTGAAGCCGAAGTAATCCTGATGGCTAAAAAAGTAGACGGGGTTTACGATTCCGATCCGGTAACCAATCCAAATGCTAAGAAGTTTAGGGATCTGGGCTACATCGAAGTGCTAAATAAAGGTTTGGGAGTTATGGATTCTACCGCCGCATCTCTGTGTATGGATAATCAAATTCCGCTTATTGTTTTTAGCCTTAACCAAAAAGGTAATATTTATAGGGTGGTTATGGGTGAGGAAATAGGAACCTATGTAGGGAGGTAACCATAACTATGATCCCTGATATTTTAGCCGATGCGGAAACGCGGATGGAAAAGGCTGTGGATGCACTGAAAAAGGATTTAGCTTCCTTGAGGGCCGGGAGAGCCAATCCAGCTTTACTGGACGGGATCCAGGTGGAGTATTATGGCGTTTCTACTCCTATAAATCAGGTGGCCAACATTTCGGCTCCCGAACCTCGGCTTTTGGTGGTGCAGCCCTGGGACAAATCAATAATCGCGGAGATCGAACGAGCCATTCTCAAGTCAGATTTGGGAGTTACGCCTAACAATGACGGAAACGTTATTCGCATTGCTTTGCCCCAGTTAACCGAAGAAAGAAGAAAAGAACTGGTTAAAGTGGTTAAAAAGAAAGCAGAAGAGTCTCGAGTGGCGGTTCGGAACATTCGTCGAGATGCAAATGACCAGGTTAAATCTTTGGAAAAGAAAGGCGAGATTTCCGAAGATGAGGCCCGGCGGGGACAGGAGCAGGTACAGAAATTAACGGATAAATACATTGAAATGATTGACCATATTTTACAAAATAAGGAAAAAGAAATTATGGAGATATAAAGATATGGGCAGGGGCTTGCCAAACCATGAAGCCTCCTGATGTAGTGGGTTTGATTTGGGAAGACGCCCTACAGGAATTAAATAAGTACCATCCTCTAAGAATTGAGACGGTTTTCACGGAGCCACCTCATGGGGGCAGACCTTCTGGAAACAGAAGGGTAATACAACAAAGAGGCGGAAAAGACGGAACTATTGTTTTAGTAGTTGCCTATGAAAATTATAACCGTGGACAAGCGAAAGGAGGTGGAGAAAGTGGCAATTAAGATTACTGAGGAGTGCCTGGCTTGCGGAAGCTGTGTCGATGAGTGCCCGGTAGGTGCTATCTCGGAAGGTGACGACATCTACGTTATCAATCAGGATGAGTGCTCTGAGTGCGGCACCTGCATGGAAGCCTGTCCCAACGGAGCAATTATTGAAGAGTAGTAGTCTAATGAGCCCCCTCGTCAGAGGGGGCTTGCTTATAGTTGTCTTAGGGGGGCAGACTAATGGTACGACAGTTTTGGGAGAGATTCCGGCACAGAAGCGGTGAAGGTCTAGAGAAGGAACTACTGGCGCAGTTGGATCGCACGAGATTGCCAAAGCATATCGCTATAATTATGGATGGTAATGGAAGGTGGGCGCAGAGGAGAGGTTTGCCTAGAAGCGCCGGGCATCGGGCCGGAGTAGAATCGCTGCGGGAAATTTTGAAGATTTGCTTGGATCTAAATATTCATGTACTCACCGTATATGCATTTTCCACGGAAAACTGGAAACGGCCTGCGAAAGAAGTTAATATTCTGATGGACCTCCTAACGGAATACATTCAGAAAGAATTAGATGAATTGGACCGTAACGGGGTACAGATAAGGGTTATAGGATGCTTAGAAGAATTGCCCCCTAAACCCCAGCAGGAAATTTATAGGGCCTTGGCGCGTACCCGGAAGAATGACAGATTAATTTTGAATGTTGCCTTGAATTATGGTGGAAGAAGGGAAATAGTAGAAGGGACTAGAAAGCTTATGCAGAAAGCTTATAACAGAGAACTCAAGCCTGAGAACTTGAATGAAGAAGTATTCGCGCAGCATTTATACACTGCCGGTTTACCGGATCCTGATCTTTTGATCCGTCCCGCGGGAGAATTAAGAATTAGTAATTTTTTGCTCTGGCAGATGGCCTACACTGAGTTCTGGATTACTGATGTTCTATGGCCTGATTTCCGCCGGGTACATTTTTTACAGGCATTAGTTGATTACCAGCAGAGGGAAAGACGATTTGGTGGTTTGAAGAGCTGAAATGACGGTGATATCATGTTGAAGAAAAGGATACTGACGGCATTAGTAGGAATCCCGTTAGTAATGTGGGTAGTTTTTACAGGTGGTTTGCCTTTCTTGATTGTATTGGGATTAATTTCTATCCTGGCTATGAGGGAGTTTTTCCAACTTGCTAGGTTAACGGGAGTTATGCCTGTTGATGGTTTAGGGTTTTTCGGTGGATTATTATTCCTGTTAGGAGCATACCTTGATATCAGAAACTATTCTCTGCTAGCGCTGTCCATACTGCTGGTTGCGGGAATATTTATTTTGACCTTGAAATTTCCTAACCTGCGGGTCACGGATCTCGCGGTTACACTAGTAGGAACGATTTATACGGCTGGACTCTTAAGTTTTGTAATATTATTGAAACAGGAAGATCCTGGGGGTTTTCAATATATTTTTTGGCTGTTGGCTCTCACCTGGGCCAATGATACTGGAGCCTATGTTACAGGAAAAATTATGGGGAAACATAAACTTTGTCCTTCGTTAAGTCCCGGTAAGACATGGGAAGGTGCGGTAGGGGGAATAGCAGGAGCTCTTCTGGCAGCAATAATTATCTATCATTGGATGCCTGTTGTTTCCCCGGGGAGAGTAATAGTACTTGCTCTCCTGGTAGGGATTTCAGGACAAGTAGGAGATCTTTTTGAATCGGCTTTAAAAAGAGCGGCCGGAGTAAAGGATTCGGGGAATTTACTTCCCGGACACGGAGGCATGTTGGACCGCATCGACAGTTTGCTGCTGAACGGAGCAATTGTATATTATTACTTGCGGTGGCCTATAATATGAAGGTGGGTTAATTATATGCGTGATGTTCCACCTGGTCAAATTAAATTTCTTATGCAAATACTAATCGTCTTAGGAATTTTTTTATGTTCGTATCTTGCCTACTATTACCTTTATCCGGCATTGGTCAGTACTATTGGTTATATTCTTCCATTATTGACTCCTTTTATTCTAGGAATAGTCTTGGCTGCCTTAATCGAACCACTGGTACAATTTTGTGAGCGGAAAGCTAAAATCTCGCGTGGGTTTTCGGTAGTAGCTATCCTTCTGCTGCTCCTTGGTTCTACCATAACGCTACTTATGGTTATTATTTCTCGGCTAGTAGTGGAGCTAATTAAACTGTCTAAAAATTTACCGAATTATTCTCAGACGATCATCTCTCAAATTAACGATTTCTTCTACCAGGTACAGGATTTTTATTTAGTTATGGAAGTTCCAGAACAGGTGGTGAAAACTATAGAAGGTTCGGTAGAAGGATTTCTTTTAACCTTGAGGGCCACGACTACGGTTATGGCAAATTACCTGATCGACCTTTTGGCTTCGGTTCCCAGTTGGTTGTTGATTTTGCTTGTAGCTATTATCGCTACTTTCTTTCTGAGCCGCGATAAAGATATCATTAAAAAAACTTTTTTACAAATCATCCCCGCGCCTTGGAAGCAAAATATAGAAATGGTTGGTAGTGAAGTAGGCGCGGCTTTGATTGGATTTCTACGGGCTCAAATTATTCTTAGTTCGATTACTACTTTTTTATCGGTAGTAGGGCTTTACTTATTAGGACTGGATTATTCTTTAACCTTAGGGATTTTGGTAGGAATAATGGATATCATACCCATATTGGGCCCGGGAACGATTTTCCTTCCCTGGATAACATTAGAGTTTATCCTGGGAAATGTTCGGGTAGCAATTGCCTTGACCGTTTTATACGGATTAGTAACTCTTGTCCGCCAGGTTCTGCAGGCTAAAGTTGTGGCGGATCAAGTAGGGTTACATCCTTTAGCTACTTTAGTTTCTATATACATAGGCTTGAAAGCTCTCGGGCTGCTGGGGGTAATTATCGGCCCTATTATTCTGGTAATTTTTAAAGCGCTCAAGAAAGCTGGGCTATTTGCCCGCTGGCTGTAGTCACCAGGATTTTTGGGGAGGAAACTTATGATCAAAAAAGTGGCTATTTTGGGCTCAACAGGTTCCATAGGGCAGCAAACTCTCGAGGTAATCGATCTTTTTTCGGAAAAGTTTCAAGTTTTAGCTTTGGCAGGCGGTCGCAATATTGAACTGTTAGAAGAGCAGACTAGAAAATACCGGCCCGGGATAGTTGCCGTGATGGACCCAGAAAGGGCCAGGGAATTGCGTTTAAGGCTGGGAGATTTGCCGGTAAAGGTACTGGAAGGCTTGGAAGGTTTATGTGAAATAGCCCGCCTGTCTCAAGTAGAAATCGTAGTTATGGCTGTTAGTGGGGTGGTCGGGCTTTTGCCTACTCTAGAGGCTGTTAACGCGGGAAAAACGGTGGCTTTAGCGAATAAAGAAACCCTAGTAGCTGGCGGTTCACTGGTAATGCGGGCGGCTCGCGAGAAGGGAGCAATCATTCTTCCGGTAGACAGCGAACATTCGGCTATCTTCCAGTGTCTCCTGCGGGACAGGGAGGGAATTTCTTCCTTGCTTTTAACTGCATCAGGAGGTCCTTTCCGGGGATACACGAAAGAACAGCTCCGTAGGGTGACGCCGCGGGAGGCCCTTCGACACCCCAACTGGGAAATGGGCAGAAAAATTACGATTGATTCCGCTACTCTAATGAATAAAGGCTTAGAGGTTATTGAAGCCCGCTGGTTGTTTGATGTAGATTATGATAAGATTCAGGTAGTGGTACACCCTCAGAGTATTATTCATTCCATGGTTTCCTATATTGATGGATCGGTGATAGCATACATGAGTGTACCGGATATGCGCATACCTATCCAGTATGCTTTATCATGGCCTGAACGGTGGAATAATAATTGGCCTAAATTGGATTTTTTTGCCTTACGGGAGATTACTTTTGAAGAACCCAACGTTAAAAATTTTCCGTGCCTTGATCTGGCCTATCAGGCCGGCCGTATCGGAGGGACTATGCCGGCAGTTTTAAATGCAGCTAATGAAGTAGCGGTGAAATTATTCCTCCAGAACAAGATTGGATTTTTAGAGATTCCCCGATTGATTGAGGAAACTATGGGCCATCATCAAGTTATCTCTAATCCTGATTTAGGGGATATTTTAGAATCCGACCAGGAAGCTAGGCAGAGGGTGAAAGCTCTGGCAAAATAAAAGGATGGTGAGATAATGACCTTACTGATAGCGCTACTAATTTTTAGTGCTCTCATATTCATCCATGAGCTGGGACACTTCTTGGTAGCCAAAAGAGTTGGCATCGCGGTTCACGAGTTCAGTATCGGGATGGGTCCGGTTATTTTCGCTACTCAAAAAGACGGTACGCAGTATTCTTTGCGGGCGTTCCCTATAGGCGGATTTGTGAGGATGGCCGGCATGGATCCGGAAGAGGCGGATCATCCTGAAGGGTTTAACCGCAAAAGCGTAGGGCAACGAATGGCTGTAATTTTTGCCGGGCCGTTTATGAACTTTTTATTATCTCTTTTGTTGTTCGTTTTTGTTTTCATGGTTATTGGTACCCCGTCTCATTCTAACGTTGTAGGAGGGGTTATCCCCGGAAGACCGGCAGACAAGGCGGGAATTCAGAAGGGCGACCGGATAATTGCCATCAATGGTCAGAAGGTTAACGACTGGGATGATTTGGTTAATATTATTTATCAAAACCCAGGACAAAGTTTGCGCATCACTGTTTTACGTAACGGAAACCGTATAGAAAAAACGGTAACGCCGGAACTTGACCCGGAAGCGAACGTGGGACTGATAGGCATAAAACAGGCATGGGAAAAACAAGGTTTTATCAGTTCCATTATTTTAGGTTTGAAACAAGCTTACGCAGTGACGGTAGTCATTTTGACCACTCTAATATTAATGATTACGGGCCAGGTTCCGCCGGAAATAGCGGGACCGGTCGGAGTAGTGCAGATGATCGGGCAGGCAGCCCGTTCGGGAACAGCTATAGTCTTAAATTTTGCGGGAATTTTAAGCCTTCACTTAGGTCTATTAAATCTTTTCCCCATCCCCGCTTTGGACGGAAGCAGGCTTGTCTTTTTGGCTATTGAAGGTTTACGAGGGAAGCCCTTAAACCGTGAAAAAGAGAATTTTATTCACCTTATCGGCTTCGCTTTATTAATGATACTGATGATTATTATTACCTACAGGGACATCTTGCGCATTTTGGGATAACAGGGGGTTCTGCCAGGTGCAGATAGAGAGGCGTAAAACCAGGCCTATCTCTATCGGGAAGGTTACGATAGGGGGCAATGCTCCTATTGTCGTACAATCCATGACTAATACCGATACAAGGGATGTTGAAACTACTGTAAAGCAGATTAAACAACTGGAGACAGCGGGATGTGAGTTGGTCAGGGTAGCAGTTCCCGATACGGAAGCCGCAGCGGCTATACCGGAGATCAAGAAAAGAATTAATATCCCCTTAATTGGTGATATTCATTTTGATTACCGTTTGGCTATTCAAGCCATAAAAAACGGTGTAGATGGTTTGCGGATAAATCCGGGGAATATCGGAGGGAAGAAAAGAGTCCAAGCGGTGGTCAAGGCAGCCCGGGATTATGGGGTTCCCATCAGGATAGGAGTTAATGCCGGTTCTTTAGAACGGGATATTTTGGAAAAGCACGGTGCGATAACCCCGGAAGCAATGGTAGAGAGTGCTCTGAAACATATTCATTTATTAGAAGAAGAAGGATTTTATGACATCAAAATCTCCTTGAAGGCTTCTCATGTTCCGCTAATGGTTGAAGCTTATCGTTTACTGGCTAGGCAGGTAGACTATCCTTTTCATGTGGGGGTTACGGAGGCCGGAACCTTCTTGCGGGGTACAGTTAAATCAGCGGTGGGAATTGGTATTTTATTGGCGGAAGGTATCGGTGACACAATAAGAGTTTCATTAACCGGTGATCCGGTTCAGGAGGTAAGAGTAGCTTACGAAATTTTAAAATCATTAGATTTGCGTAGAAGAGGGGTTGAACTCATTTCCTGTCCGACCTGTGGTCGGTGTGAAATAGACTTAGTGTCGATTACCGAAAAAGTGGAGGAAAAGCTCGAGATGGTAGACAAACCTTTACAGGTAGCCGTCATGGGTTGTGTGGTTAACGGACCAGGAGAAGCTCGTCATGCGGATATTGGTATTGCCGGTGGAAGAGGTGTTGGTCTATTATTTAAGAAGGGGAAAATTGTCAAGAAAGTTCCTGAAGCCCAATTAGTTGATGCTTTACTGAAAGAAATTGATAATATGCTTGTGGAGGAGGGAACAAAGTGAGGGTTTCCCAGTTGTTAGCGCCTACTCTGCGGGAAGATCCGGCGGAGGCAGAAGTGGTCAGTCACCGTCTGATGCTGCGGGCAGGTTTTATTCGTAAGGCAGCGGCAGGGGTATATACGTATTTGCCGTTAGGTTATCGAGTATTACAGAAAATAATGAACATAATTAGGGAAGAAATGAACAAGGCAGGAGGGCAAGAGTTACTTTTACCGATCATTCAACCGGCAGAGCTATGGCAGCAAACAGGTCGTTGGGACGTGTACGGGGAGGAGATGTTTCGTCTCAACGACCGTCATGGTCGGGCTTTTTGTCTCGGTCCCACTCATGAAGAAATTATAACTGATCTGGTTAAAAACGAAATTAATTCCTACAAGCAACTTCCCTTATTGCTGTATCAAATACAGAATAAATATCGGGACGAGAAACGTCCACGCTTTGGTTTGATGCGGGGCCGGGAATTTATAATGAAGGATCTTTATTCCTTTGATAAAGATGAAGAAGGCATGAAAATCAGCTACCAAAAAATGTATGATGCCTACTCCAATGTCTTTCGCCGGTGTGGGCTTGAATTTAGAGCCGTAGAGGCAGATCCGGGGGCTATCGGTGGAGGTACCAGTCATGAGTTTATGGTCCTGGCGGATTCAGGAGAGGCGGTAGTTGTTTACTGCGAGAAATGCGATTACGCCGCCAACCGGGAAAAAGCATGTGCTAAGCCAGATATATATGAGAAAGAAGAAATGCAACCATTGGAATTGGTACACACTCCAGAGGTACGGACTATAGAAGAAGTAGCGGGATTTCTTCAGCTATCCCCCAAGCGTCTCATTAAAACTCTCTTTTACGAAGCTGATGACCGGCTAATATGCGCGCTGATTAGGGGTGACCGGGAAATAAATGAGATTAAGCTAAAAAATACGGTGGGATGTTTGCATTTGAAACTGGCTGCGGACGAAAGAGTAGCTGCTGTTGTCGGTGCAGAGACTGGTTTTGTCGGACCGGTGGGTTTGGAGGGAATTGATATCTACGCTGATCCAGAGGTAGCGGAAATGAGTAATGCGGTGGCAGGAGCAAATAAAAACGGATATCATTATCTAAACGTAAATCCGGGCCGGGATTTCAAAGTGGATATGGTAGTCGACTTGCGTTTGGTACAAGAAGGCGATTCCTGTCCCGGTTGTGGAACTCCTTTGCATGCAACAAAAGGTATTGAAGTCGGACAAGTCTTCCAATTAGGTACCAAATACAGTGAAGCTATCGGAGCAAAATACCATGATGAGCATGGCGAAGAACGCCTAATGGTTATGGGATGCTATGGCATTGGTGTGAGCCGGACCATGGCGGCGGCGATAGAGCAGAATCACGATAAGGATGGAATAATTTGGCCGGTGGCTATTGCTCCCTTTCATGTGGTAGTTATTCCGGTCAGCACCAAAGAGGAAGAACAGGTGCAAGTAGCAGAGCAGCTCTATCAGGAATTGCTAGATGCGGGTATAGAGGTAGTTATCGACGATCGGGCCGACCGGGCTGGAGTCAAGTTTAAAGACGCGGATTTGATTGGTTATCCTTTACGTTTAACGGTAGGTAAGCGTACTATAGAAGAGGGGACCGTAGATATTAAAGTAAGACGTACTGGGGAGGAAATGGCTGTCCCAGTTGCCCGAGTAACGGAAACTGTTAGGCAACTGTTACAGGAGCTTTCTACATCCTGAGTGAGGAATTTTTAACTTGGCAGGGGAATATGATTAGGTATGTTGCCTCCGAGAACGGGGAGGGAGAGCTGTGAGCGTATCAGCTGTTATCCCGGCTTATAACGAAGAGAAAACGGTAGGAGAGATAGTTCGTGTTTTACATGAAGTGCCTCAAGTAAAAGAAATTATAGTGGTCAGCGATGGATCCACCGACCGAACGGTGGAAGTTGCCCGTAATGCGGGAGCAAAAGTTATTGCCCTTACTCAAAACACAGGAAAGGGTGCCGCTATGATGGCGGGGGTACGGGAAGCAAAATACGGTGTCATTCTTTTCTTAGATGCTGATTTAATCGGACTGACGGCAGCGCATGTGGTGGACTTGATAAATCCTGTTCTTTTGGATGAAGCCGATATGACGGTAGGGATTTTTGAGCGAGGCAGAATAGCTACCGATTTGGCTCAGGATCTGGCTCCCTTTCTTTCCGGACAAAGGGCGATAAAAAAGTGTATTTTACATGACATAGACCTGGAACCGGCTCGATTTGGCGTAGAGGTAGCCATAACACGATACGCCTCTGAGCGGGGCTGGCGAGTTAAAGAAGTGCTTTTGGAGGATATGTCACATATTATGAAGGAAGAAAAGTTGGGACTGCTCAGAGGTTTTTGGGCTCGTCTAAAAATGTACTGGGAAATTGCCAAATACATTCGATATTAAGAAAGGATGGAAATAAGTGTCTCAGGAATTTGAGGTAATTTTTCGCCTCATTTTAGCCGGCATTTTGGGCGGCTTTATCGGTCTAGAGAGAGAAAGCCTGAGAAAATCAGCCGGTTTTCGAACCCATATTTTGGTCTGTGTAGGCGCTGCCCTGGTGATGCTGGTTTCCATTCATGTGGCTTCTGGAAATCCGAATGCAGACCCGGCCCGAATAGCCGCCCAGGTGGTAAGTGGAATAGGTTTTTTAGGTGCCGGTACCATTATGCGGGAAGGAGCTACAGTTCGCGGGTTGACTACAGCAGCCAGTCTCTGGGTAGTCGCATGTATTGGTTTGGCGGTAGGGGCGGGTATGTATTTTGCTTCAACTATTGGCACAGGTTTGGTATTTTTGGCTCTTCTCTATTTAGGTAAACTGGAGAGGAGATTGACCGAGCGGCGACATTATCATGTCCTATATTTAACAGTAGATGATGAACCGGGCCAAATGGGACGCATAGGTTGGGCGTTAGGAGAACTCGGAGTTAACATCCACAATATTGATATGAGGAGTTTGAGTGATAACAAGGCCCGTCTTGAACTGTATCTCACTATTCCGGTAGAGCTTCGAACAGAAAAGGTTATCACCACTTTAATGCAATTGGAAGGGGTTCACCAAATTGAGTTAGAAGAATAAGATTGGTTAGAAGGTAAACAAGGAGGAACGGAAGTGCAGGAATTCCTTCGACATCTTCCCGGTGAACTGAAAGAATTTGCGCCCTACATCCGTTTTAAAAAAGTAGAAGTATTCCGGACACGGGGAGTTTGGCGAATTTACCTGGAACTAACCCGGTTTGTTCCTGAACGATATCTAAGACGCTTCTGCCAGGAAGTGCGAAGGGTTGCATCGGATTTGCATGAGGTGGAACTGGAGGTTCGATACTGTTTAGAAGATCTGACCTTGGAAGAATTCTGCCAGACTTACTGGGATGAGCTGGTAGAAGATCTTAATACGCGATTGCCGGGCAGCAAGGGTTGGTTGAGTGTTGTTTCATGGACGACTAAAGGCGATACTCTGACCCTGAAACTCCCCAATGAAGTGGGAGTTCAATTTTTGTTAAATAAAAGATATCCTTTTGTCCTCAGCGAATATTTCGGATATATTCTGAACCGGAAAATATCAGTAAATTTGGAGGTTTCACCCGATCTGGCTGTTTCTACCTATAAGTTCAAGGAAAAGGTGGAGTATGAATCTGTCCATAGGTTGGCAGAGGCATCGGTTCGGGAGAAACAAGAGAATCTTGAGGAAAGGGAGGTTCTGTTCGGGAAGAAAATAAAGGGTGAGGCGATTCCCTTAGCCTCAATAGATGACGAAGAGAAAAATATTGTAGTGCAGGGATACATTTTAGAGATAAATGTTAGAGAACTCAGGAGCGGTAGAAAACTGATCACTTTGGACATCAGTGATAACACGGATTCTATAACGGTGAAAATATTTGATAGTGAAGAAGGCAAATTGATAAAGAGTGGGAAGCTGGTAAGCGGCCAATGGATAAAGGTCCGAGGATCAGTACAGTTTGACCGTTTTATGCAAGAACTCATAGTTATGGCTGATGACGTCAATTTAATAGAGAATATTAGACGTGAAGATCGCTCGGAGGTTAAACGGGTAGAACTTCATCTTCATACCAAAATGAGCGCTATGGACGGGCTTACGGGAATAAGAGAGGTCGTTCAGCGGGCGGCGTTGTGGGGACACCCAGCGATAGCTATCACGGATCATGGGGTAGTACAGGCTTTTCCCGAAGCTTATGCTGCCGGGAAGGAGTACGGTGTAAAAATAATTTACGGTTTAGAAGGTTACTTGTTTGATGATGAGGAAACCAATGGCAATACCGGGAAGAGCAACTACCATGTGATCATTTTGGTCAGGAACCAGACCGGTCTGACAAATTTGTACCGCCTTGTAACTCTTTCTCATTTGCAGTATTTTCACCGGCGCCCTCGCATTCCTAAGACCCTGTTGGGTCGCTACCGGGAAGGTTTGATTATTGGTACCGCGTGCGAAGCAGGAGAACTTATTCAGCGGTATCTTGCGGGGGCCAGGGGGGAAGAGCTCGAGGAAATTGCCCGTTTTTACGATTACTTGGAGATCCAGCCGCTGGCCAACAATGAGTTTTTAGTACGAAGCGGAACTGTATCTTCCAAAGAAGAACTGAAAAAGTTGAACCTGACCATAGTAGAATTAGGAGAAAAACTAAACAAACCGGTAGTGGCAACTGGAGATGTCCACTTTTTGGATCCAGAAGATGCTGTTTACCGCCAAATATTAATGGCGGGAAGTGGTTATGAAGATGAAACTCAAGCTCCTCTTTACTACCGGACAACAGAGGACATGTTAGAGGAATTTAGCTACCTGGGGCAAGATAGAGCCTGGCGGGTGGTAGTGGAAACCCCTAACCTAATAGCCAGTATGGTAGAAGAAGTCAAGCCTATTCCTGACGAATTTTACCCTCCGCGGATCGACGGAGCTGAAGAACAAATCAGGGAGATGGCCTGGAGGAAAGCCCGGGAAATTTATGGCGATCCCCTGCCTGAAATTGTTGAGAAACGAGTGAAAAAAGAGCTTGATGCGATAATAAATAATGGTTTTGCCGTCCTATATCTTATAGCTCATAAACTGGTCACTAAGTCGAACCAAGACGGTTATCTAGTCGGCTCCAGGGGATCAGTTGGTTCTTCCCTAGTAGCAACGCTGACGGGAATTACAGAAGTCAATCCTCTACCCCCTCATTATATATGCCCGGGATGCCATTACAGTGAATTTATAACCGACGGCTCGGTCAACTGTGGGGTAGACTTGCCGCGAAAGAATTGTCCGAGGTGCGGTCGACCCTTACGGAAAGACGGACATGATATTCCTTTTGAAGTTTTTATGGGCTTCAAAGGGGACAAAGTACCGGACATTGACTTGAATTTTTCCGGGGAATATCAAGCTAGGGCCCACAAGTATGTAGAAGAGTTGTTTGGACGGGATCGGGTGTACCGTGCCGGTACTATAGCTACTATTGCGGAAAGAACAGCCTTTGGGTTTGTTAAAAACTACCTGGAGGAGAAGGGAATAAAGGCACGCAATGCGGAAATAAATCGGCTGGTACGGGGATGTACCGGGGTCAAACGGACTACCGGTCAACATCCCGGTGGCCTCATGGTAGTTCCCAAAGACAAAGATATTCACGAATTTACCCCGCTGCAACGTCCGGCCGATGATCCACGGTCGGAGACTGTTACCACCCACTTCGATTACCATGCTATCAGCAGTCGGTTGGTCAAGCTGGACATTCTCGGTCATGATGATCCCACCGTAATCAAAATGTTGGAAGATATGACTGGGGTTTCTGCTACCGATATTCCATTAGATGATCCAGAGACAATTAAACTGTTTTCCGGAGTGGAAGTGCTGGGTGTAACTCCGGAAGATATCCGTTCTCCGGTAGGTACTTATGGCATACCTGAATACGGCACCCGTTTTGTACGGCAAATGCTGGAGGAAACGAAGCCGAAAACATTTTCTGAGCTGGTACGTATAAGCGGGTTTTCCCATGGAACGGATGTGTGGCTAAATAACGCTCAAGAACTGATTAGAAGTGGTACCGCCCGGTTGTCGGAAGCCATCTCGACACGAGATGATATAATGACCTATCTTATCTATAAAGGCGTGGCTCCCGACCTGGCTTTTAAGATAATGGAGGATGTCCGCAAGGGGCGGGGGCTGAAACCGGAATACGAGGAAGCAATGAAGCAGCACGAGGTGCCGGCCTGGTTTATCAATTCCTGTAAGAAGATTAAATATCTGTTTCCCAAAGCGCATGCTGTTGCATACGTTACCATGGCCTTTCGTATTGCCTATTTTAAAGTCTGGTATCCTGAGGCATTTTACGCTAGCTTTTTTACGGTGCGAGCTGATGAATTTGATGCTGATTTGATTGTTCGCGGACCGGAGGCAATCCGGCAAAAGATTGAGGAGATAGAAGCTAGGTGGGACCAGGCAACAGCAAAAGACAAAAACTTGCTAGTAATACTTGAAGTGGCTTTAGAAATGTATCAGCGGGGGATAAAGCTTCTTAAAGTCGATTTGGAGCGGTCGGAGGCCTTGAAATTCAAGGTAGTGGGAAAAGGAGTGATTTTACCTCCTTTTGCCGCTCTACAGGGGATAGGGAAGACGGCAGCAGAGAATATTGTCCGAGCCCGGGAACAGAAACCTTTTAGCTCTATAAACGATTTGAGGATCAGAGCTAGAATCAGCAAGACGGTTCTTGAGATTTTATCCGAACACGGTTGTTTGGAAGGATTACCCGAAACCAGACAGTTGGTAATGTTTCAGGGATAGTTTCCCTTGTCAAAGCGGGGTAGTTATGATATACTGAGGCTAGGTTAATGGAGCGTTTAGCTGCTTGCGCAGCGGTGTGAACAAGTGGGTCATAACCCACTTTTCTTTATGGTTGATTTAGAGGTTTGACATTTACTGAATAGTATATTTTGGGAATCTTGTTGGGACAATAGAAATGTCCGCTGAAAGGAGGGTAATGAGTGAGCAGTAAGAAAGGAAAAGCCCAGGAAGAATTGGGATCTATCATTCTACCGGTAGTAACAGAAATGGGTTACGAATTGGTGGATATTCAATATGGTAGGGAAGGCTCAAAATGGATCTTGCGGATCTTTATTGATCACCCGGAAGGAATTGGTCTAGATGATTGTGAAATGGTTAGCAGACAGGTAGAGAAGAGACTAGATGAAGAAGATCCTATTCCTCATTCTTATGTACTCGAAGTTTCTTCTCCCGGTATCGAGCGACCGTTAAAGTTGCCTCATGATTATGAACGATTTAAAGGCAGATTAGCAACCATTAAAACCTATGGCCCGGTCGATGGTCGTCGGAAATTTACTGGAACCTTGCAGGGATTGAAGGATGATCAGGTAATCATAACCGAAAATGGAAAGAACATAAGTATTCCTCTGGAGATGGTATCCCGGGCTCATCTAACGATAGAGTTTTAACTTTGGTATGGGGAGAGATTTAAGATGAATCAAGATTTTATTCAGGCCTTGCGCGATCTGGAGAGGGAAAAGGGAATACCGGTGGAAGTTCTGTTGGAAGCGATAGAGGCGGCGTTAATTTCTGCTTACAAGAAGAATTTTGGTTCCGCGGTGAATGTGAGAATCCATATAGACCGGGATTCCGGTGAAGTGAAGGTATTTTCCCGACGGGAAGTTGTCGAACAGGTAGAAGATCCCAGAACTCAGATTTCGTTGGAAGAAGCTCATAGGGAAAACCCCAATTACGAAATTGGCGATGTCGTAGAGCTAGAGGTGACCCCTAAGGAGTTCGGGCGTATTGCCGCCCAAACGGCTAAACAGGTAGTAGTGCAACGTATCCGGGAAGCGGAAAGAGACGTTATCTATGAAGAATATGTTAACCGAGAAGAAGACATAGTTACCGGTATCGTGCGGCGGCAGGAGATGCGTAATGTCTTTATTGACTTGGGTAAAACGGAGGCAGTTCTGCCCGTGTCGGAGCAGATCCCCGGAGAAGAATATAAGGTTGGGGAAAGGATTAAGACCTACATAGTAGAGGTTAAGCGGACTACTAAAGGGCCTCAAATTTTGGTCTCTCGAACTCACCCGGGGCTGTTGAAAAGATTATTCGAGTTGGAAGTACCGGAGATTCATGATGGCATAGTGGAAATCAAGGCGATTGCGCGGGAAGCAGGGAGCCGTTCGAAAATAGCAGTTAGTTCCCGGAATGAAAATGTCGATGCTGTTGGTGCATGCGTAGGTCCAAAAGGAATGCGAGTACAAACGGTAGTAAATGAGCTCAAAGGAGAGAAAATAGACATTGTTAAATGGAGTAAAGATCCGGCAACTTTCGTAGCAAACGCTTTGAGTCCAGCTAAAGTGCTGGAGGTAAAGGTAGATGAGGAAGCACAAGTCGCTCAAGTGGTAGTACCAGACTACCAGTTATCCTTGGCCATAGGTAAGGAAGGACAAAATGCCCGCTTGGCCGCGAAACTTACGGGTTGGAAAATTGATATTAAGAGTGAATCCCAAGTGAAGGAACTCCAAACCGAGGAAACATCGGTGGAAGGAGGTCTGAACAGTGGGTAGAGTGCGCAAGATTCCCCAGCGGATGTGCGTGGGTTGCCGGGAAAAAAAAGATAAAAGAGAACTGATTAGAGTAGTGCGTACACCGGAGGGAAGTGTAGTAGTAGATCCTACCGGTAAACGCTCTGGACGGGGAGCTTATATTTGCCCCCAGGTGGAGTGCCTCCTAAAAGCAGTTAAAAATCGCGGATTGGAACGGGGATTAGAAACGAAAATAGAAGATACAGTTATAGAAGAATTGAAAGAAGTCGTGGGTGGGCTCCATGAAGGCAAACGTTAAAACCTTGTTAGGCTTTGCGCAGCGAGCCGGAAAAATTGTTTCGGGAAGGAGCGCGGTACTAGGCCAGTTAAAAAAAGGGAGAGCCCAGATGGTAATCTTGGCGACGGACAGTGCTTCTGATTTGCAAGGAGAAGTTAAGAGTTGGTGCAGCGGCAGGAAGATTCCCGTATTTTATGCAGGTACTAAGGTGGAATTAGGGCTGGCTATTGGAAAATCGCCTCGTGCGGTGCTTGCTGTTTTGGATCGGAATTTTGCGGAGAGAATTGAGCAGGAGTTGGGGAGAGAAGAACCATGACTACTTATGGATAGTCCGGGTAAATTTATGGGGGTGATGTAGTTGGGTAAACAACGGGTGTATGAGCTGGCCAAGGATTTACAGATGACCAGCAGAGAAGTGATGCGGTTGATGCAAGTGCTGAATATACCGGTAAAAACCCATATGAGTACCTTAACCGAAGAGCAAATAGACAAGATTAAGAAGCATCTGGAGAAATTGCAAAGAAAAGACACCGGTACTCCAAAAGTTAGTCCTGCCAAAGAAAAAAAACCGGCTAAGAGAGAAAGAGCAGAAACGAAGGCAGATAAGCGGCACCCAGGCAACGGTAAATTTAAGCAGAAACCGGGTATAAAAAGAGATACACCTACTGCAGATCATCGAAAATGGAAAAAAGAAAAATGGGAAGAGTTTGAGGATGATCAGGAAGTTTATACCAGGAAGGTCAAGGGTAAAAAAACTAAACAGAAGAAAAAATTTGCCAAGCCGGAGGAACCTGCCGAACGTGTTCAAACTGCAATAAAGAAAATAGAAATCGGAGAGACGGTAGTTGTTCAAGATTTGGCTCAAAAAATGGGCAAAAAGGTTTCGGAAGTCATAAAACAATTGATGAATTTAGGAGTACTGGCCACCATTAACCAAGAGATAGACGCGGAAACGGCAACCCTTGTGGCAGCGGAGTTTGGAATAGAAGTAAAAGTAAAAGATACCAAACCAGTTACTGAATTGGAAGATATACCAGACGATCCTGAACTTCTCAAAGAGCGGCCACCGGTAGTAACGGTTATGGGGCATGTAGATCACGGTAAGACTTCGCTTTTGGATGCTATCCGGCAAACCAATGTTACCGCCACGGAAGCAGGCGGCATAACTCAACATATTGGTGCCTATCAGGTAGACGTTGACGGAAAGAAAATTACCTTTTTGGACACACCCGGTCACGAGGCTTTTACGGCTATGCGAGCACGGGGAGCCCAAATAACTGATATTGCTGTCTTGGTGGTAGCTGCTGATGATGGTGTTATGCCGCAGACGGTAGAAGCTATTAACCATGCCAAGGCTGCTAACGTACCCATCATTGTAGCCATCAACAAGATAGATAAACCGAATGCCAACCCTGAGCGGGTAAAACAAGAATTGACCGAGCACGGCTTGATTCCGGAAGAGTGGGGCGGCGATACGATTTGTGTAAATGTTTCTGCCCTCAAAAGAGAAGGAATTGACAACCTGTTAGAAATGATATTGTTAGTGGCAGAGATGGCTGAACTAAAAGCCAACCCTGATCGTCCCGCCAGAGGAGTGGTGATTGAGGCTGAACTGGATAAAGGCAGAGGTCCGGTGGCAACCATGCTGGTACAAAAAGGGACACTAAAGGTAGGCGATTATCTGGTTGCCGGCTTAACCCACGGTAGGGTTAGAGCTATGATGGACCACAGGGGCCAACGAATTAAAAAAGCGGGGCCCTCAGTGCCGGTGGAAGTATTGGGAATGTCGGATGTACCTGAACCCGGAGACATCTTTCAGGTCGTAGAAGATGAAAAACTGGCGCGTCAAATAGCTGAAAATAGAAAGGCGGAGAAAAGAGAAGAAGAACTGCACAAGACCGCGCGTGCTTCGTTAGATGAGTTAATGAAACAGATGAAGGATGCGCAGGCGAAAGAATTAAATATCATTATTAAGGCAGACGTACATGGATCGGTAGAAGCTTTGCGTCAAGCATTGGAGCAGGTGGGTACGGAAGAGGTTCGAATTAATATCATCCATGGGGGCGTCGGGGCGATTACAGAAACTGATGTAATGTTGGCGGCTGCATCTAACGCCATTATTATCGGTTTTAACGTTAGACCTGACGCGAATGCACGAAAAGCTGCGGAAAAAGAAAAAATAGATGTGCGACTTTATCGGGTTATTTATGAGGTTATAGACGATATCAAAGCTGCTATGTCGGGATTGCTGGAACCGGAAATCAAGGAGGTTTTCCTAGGCCGGGCAGAAGTGAGGGCTACTTTCAAAGTGCCTAAAGTAGGGGTAGTAGCCGGGTGTTACGTTACTGAAGGTAGAGTGACAAATAATGCCAACGTTAGAATTATCCGAGACGGAGTAGTAGTCCATGAAGGGAAAGTGGCTTCTCTCAGACGGTTCAAGGATGATGTGCGGGAAGTCAGTCAAGGATACGAATGTGGAATGGGCATTGAAAGATTTAATGATATCAAGGAAGGAGATGTTATCGAGGCCTATACTTTTGAAAAAGTGGAACGTCAATTATAAATTGGGGGTGGCCTTATGAGCCTTCAACGAGCCGAGCGCGTTGCTGAGCAGATCAAAAAAGAAGTTGCCCAGATCTTGAGAGAAGAAATAAAAGACCCCCGTATCGGATTTGTAACGGTAACGGACGTGGAAGTATCAAGCGATTTACGACATGTAAAAATCTATGTGAGTGTTTATGGCGATAAAGAGGAGCAAGAGACTACCATGGAGGGATTACAAAACGCTACCGGTTTTATCCGCAGAGAGATTGGGCAGAGAATACCATTGCGGTATACACCGGAAATTGTGTTCAAGTTTGACAGATCCATAGAGCACGGAGCCCGCATTGCTGAGCTGTTGGCCCAGGTTCGGAAAAGTAGAGAGGAGAACAATGAATAATGGAACAGTTTTCCAAAGTGGTTGACCAGTTAAGGCAGGCAAACGAAGTATTGATAGTCTCTCACCTAATACCCGATGGGGACTGCTTGGGGTCGATGCTGGCTCTAGCCGAAGGGTTACAGCAGTTAGGGAAAAAAGCCATTACGGTCAACGGTGATGAAGTACCCAAAATGTATCGCTATCTGCCGGGGAGTGAGGGAATTCTACTCCCCGGTTCTGTCAAGAAGATCCCCGAGGTTATTGTGTTTGTGGATTGTACCGATGTGGAAAGGGCAGGCGATGAATTTCAGACAATTCTCCAGTCTGAAACTACTGTGATCAATATTGACCATCATATAAGTAACACTCATTTTGGCGACTATAATCTGATTAACACGGAAGCGTCAGCTATAGGGGAAATAATACTTAGGATTTTGGAAGAGTTAAATGTTACCATTACCCCTCGTATTGCAACTGCCCTGTACACGGCCATAGTAACGGATACCGGTTCTTTCCAATTCGAGAACACAACCCCTGAATGCTTGGAAGCCGCTGCGAAGCTCTTGAGGTGCGGTGCTGAGCTAGAGCTTTTGCGTAGAAATCTATGGGAAAGTAGATCCTTGCTCAACACCCGGCTTTTAGCTTATACTCTTTCTAATTTAAGGATGACAGCGGACGGAAAAATTGCCTGGATATCGTTGGAAAAAGAATATATGGACAAACTTGGCGCTAAAAGTGAAGATTGCGAAGGCTTAATTAACTACCCCAAATCTATTGAAGGGGTAGAAATTGGAATATTTTTTCGAGAAATTGAACCCGGTAAGGTAAAAGTAGGCTTTAGATCTAAAGAAAAGGTAGATGTAAATCTACTTGCATCGCGTTTCGGAGGCGGTGGGCATAAAAGGGCCGCCGGATGCACAGTGGAGGGGTCTTTAGAAACTGTTATCCAGGATGTAATAGAAGAAGCCGAAAAGCTATTGCGTCAGACATTGAAGGGGTGACCCCAATGGACGGATTTGTTAATGTCCTCAAACCACCGGGAATGACCTCCCATGATGTGGTTGCCTTCCTGCGCGAGATTTTTCAGGTGCGCAAAGTCGGACATGGAGGGACGTTGGACCCCGGGGCAGCCGGTGTACTGCCGGTAGCGGTGGGGAAAGCAACCCGTCTATTGGAATTTGTACTTGACAAGGATAAAGTTTATCGGGCCGAAATCACTATCGGTATTACTACCTCTACTCAAGATGCCTTTGGAGATATAATCGGGCGAAGGAAAGTGAGCGGTCTTAGGCGGAAAGATATCGAAGAGGTATTCAGGAAATTTACAGGAGAAATTGAACAGATTCCCCCTATGGTTTCCGCGGTCAAATACAAAGGGAAAAGACTTTATCAATTGGCCCGACAGGGGAAAGAAGTTGAGCGGAAGCCGCGAAGAGTACATATCTATCAAATCGAACCGTTGCGGTTTGATCTGGATAGGGATTTTCCGGTTGTCCTTTTTGATGTCTATTGTTCCAAAGGAACTTATATTCGTACGTTATGTGCTGATATTGGGGAACGCCTTGGCTTCGGTGCTCATATGTCTTATCTGATACGGACCCATGCAGGTATATTTTCCTTGGACAAGGCTTACCTTTTGGAGGAAATTCGCGCGTTGACCTCCAGAAGGGAGTTTTCCTTTTTATGGCCTATAGACCGAGTACTGGTACACCTGCCTAGAGTATTGGTGAAGAGAAATTGGGTTCGTAGAGTTTTAAACGGAAATACTATTTATCCCGAAGGAATTAGTGAACTGGATTCGCCTTTAAATAGTGGTCAGTTGGTTCGAATTTATAGCGAGGAGAACGAAAATTTTTTGGCCGTGGGAAAATATCATCGGGAAAAAGCAAGATTTTGTGTTAGCATTGAAAAGGTATTTAAATAGGGGAGAGGGCTCAGCATGAAAGTGATACGTACTTTGGATAATATTGACGAAATGCGTAACCTAGTGATAGCTCTAGGAAATTTTGACGGAGTTCATCGGGGGCATCGGCATTTGATTGAGGGCGTAGTGTCCACGGCGCGAAAAATAAACGGTACAGCAGGAGTTTTAACGTTTGATCCCCATCCCGCCAAAGTTTTGAAACCGGAAGCTTCTCCGGGATTCATTCTCACCCCCGAAACTAAATTGCGTTTGATAGCACATTTGGGAGTCGATCTAACTATTTTGGTGCCCTTTGATGAGGATCTTGCCCGAATTGAACCGACGAAGTTTATCGAGAATATTCTTTGGGAAAAGCTGCGCCCCTCCGTAATTTATGTAGGGTTTAATTATACTTTCGGGAAGGCGGCCAAGGGTCGCCCTGAACTGTTAAAGCGTTATGGAGAAAAGCTCAATTTTGAAGTAAAAATAGTACCGCCGGTTATGATTGGCGGTGTACCGGTAAGCAGTACTTTGATCCGAGAAATGCTGGTGAAGGGTGATATCTCAAGAGCGAAAGATCTTCTGGGATACTGGCCAATCTTAGAAGGGAAGGTGGTCTCCGGCGACCAAAAGGGCAGAGAAATCGGTTTCCCCACCGCCAATTTAGCCATGGAAGAGGATCTTCTCCTTCCGGCGCGGGGTGTCTACGCCGCCTGGGTTATTCGTAAGCATGAGATATATAAAGGTATTGTCAATATCGGGTATAAACCGACGTTTGGAGAACGGTCTACCCCGACGGTGGAAGTACACATCTTTGATTTGGATGAAGATCTGTACGGACAATCTCTCGAATTGCGGTTGCGGCAGAGAATCCGACCGGAAAAAAAATTTCCGGGGACGAGAGAACTTGCCCAACAGATACGGGTAGATATTGAAACAGCTAAAGAAGTGTTGAGAGAAGTCGAGTGGACTTTTTTACCAGTTATAGCCCAAGATTAAAGAAAATATAATTATTACGTAGTAACCTACAAAGGAGAGGGGCGGGGGCATGGTTTTGCCGGTTAGGGATGAGCGCCACCAGCTATTAAATGAATATGTTCAAAGCATCGCCGGTATATGTCTGAGTGAGGAATTTATAAAGTTAAGAAGGGAATTAGAAGAAATTTACGCGGCTACGGATGGGGAACGGGCTAAGACGGTGGCATTTCAAGATGCTCTCTATGCTATTATGGCCCAATCTGATTTCTTACTATATGAGACGTACTTGCGTCATATCAAGGGATGAAATCAGGATGCGGGTCATCATCACGGAACATGCCCGGAAACGCCTAAAGGCTCCCCGGCAGGATGATATAACGGTAGAAGATATTATAAATGCTGCCCAGAAAATCCCGGGGCATATTCCAACAGCAACTCGCTTTCGAGGCTTTTTTGCCCGGTCGGGACGGGTTTTCGACATTGTTGCCAAGGATATTACGGCCGGTCGACTGGTAATCACGGTCATCGGCAAGTAATTTCGAGGATTTTTATCTGTAGTTGATAATTTGCTGTTTTTACATTATAATAGGAACAGGTACGGTGACCCATCTATAGGAACCATAGCGAGGAATGTCGGGCCTCCGACGGCATTCTTGGCTATTGGGGCTCAAGATTAAAAGGAGGTGAAATAAGTGGGCTTAGCTCCTGAAAAGAAGCAAGAAATAATTGAAAAATACCAACTACATGAAACAGATACCGGTTCGCCAGAAGTACAGATCGCTATTCTGACGGAACGGATTAATCACTTGACTGAGCACTTGAAAGTTCATAAAAAAGACCATCATTCCCGGAGAGGTTTACTGAAGATGGTGGGTCAGCGTCGAGGTTTGCTAGAGTACCTGAAGAAGAAGGATATTGAACGGTACCGCAGAATTGTGCAGGAACTCGGCTTGCGCAGATAAAAAGAGCGGGTAGTCCCGCTCTTTTTTTCTGAACTTTGTTATCGGTATTATTGATTTGATGGTATTGGGGGTAAGCATAGAAGGAAATAATATAACAAATGTAGAATAGTTAATAGTTCGATCAATTTGGTAGATAGAGGAGGTAACAAATACCTTATGCAGTCGGAGAGAGTTGTTTTCGGCAAGGAAATAGAATTGGCTGGTAGAAAACTCAGCCTACAAGTAGGAAAAGTGGCAACGCAGGCAAACGGCTCGGTTTTGGCTCGGTACGGAGATACCATGACTTTGGTTACTGCGGTGGCATCTGCTCAGCCCCGCGAAGGAATAGATTTTTTCCCTTTGACGGTAGATTATGAGGAAAGGCTTTATGCGGTAGGGAAAATCCCCGGGGGATTCATAAAAAGGGAAGGGAGGCCCAGTGAAAAAGCTATTCTCTCGGCGCGTTTAATTGACCGTCCTATTAGACCTCTATTTCCGAAGTCATATCGTAATGACGTTCATGTAGTTGCTACTGTTTTATCGGTAGACCAGAATAGTCCTCCTGACGTATTAGCTATGGTGGGGGCTTCTGCAGCCCTTCACTTATCCGATATTCCATTTGCCGGTCCTATAGGAGCGGTTGCTGTCGGTCGAGTTGACGGAAAATTGATCATAAATCCTACGTTGGAACAATCAGAGAAGAGCGACATGCATTTGGTAGTAGCAGGAACTAGAGATGCGGTTATGATGGTGGAAGCAGGAGCGAAGGAAGTTCCGGAAGATGTGATGTTAGAAGCTATAATGTTAGGACATGAGGAAATTAAGAGAATAGTCGATTTTATTGAGGAGTTAAGAGAAGAAGCATTAGAAAAAGGTTTGGCTTTACCCAAACAGGAAGTAGTCGAGGAAGAAGAAGCCCTTGAAGTAGAAAGGATAGCAAGGGAGTTCTGTACCGAGCGTATAGCTGAACTTCTGAGAGAATGCCGGCAAGAAAAGTTAAGTAAGTTGGCCAGGGAAGCAAAGATCAAGCTGGCTAAAGAGCAATTACTAGAAGAGTTTCTGGCCTCTAACCCGGAGATGCCTGAGCAGTATCAGGAGTTCGATAAGCTTTTCATGGGTGCGGTGAATAAAATTGAAAAGGAATTGCTCAGAAAAATGATACTGGAAGAAGGAGTAAGAATTGACGGTCGCAAGCTTGATGAGATTCGCCCTGTATCCTGTGAAGTTGGTATCTTACCACGAACTCACGGTTCTGCTTTGTTTACCAGAGGAGAGACACAGGTACTGACGGTGGGCACCTTGGGGGCCGTCGGTGAGGAGCAGATATTAGATGGGCTGGAAGTAGAAGAAGCAAAACGATACATGCATCACTATAATTTCCCTCCCTACAGTGTTGGAGAGGCGAGACCGATTCGAGGTCCGGGACGAAGGGAGATAGGGCATGGAGCTCTGGCGGAGAGAGCACTGGAACCGATGTTGCCTCCGGAAGAGGAATTTCCGTATACTATTCGTCTAGTTTCGGAAGTTCTGGAATCCAACGGATCAACTTCTATGGCCAGCGTCTGTGGTAGTACCCTAGCTCTAATGGATGCCGGAGTTCCTATCAAGGCGCCAGTGGCAGGTGTTGCCATGGGGTTGATTAAGGAAGAGGATAGGGTGGCGATTCTAACAGATATTCAAGGATACGAAGATGCACTAGGAGATATGGATTTCAAGGTTGCCGGTACCCAAAAGGGCATTACCGCACTGCAGATGGACATTAAGATTCCCGGCATAAACAGGGAGATATTGGAAAAGGCGTTGGCTCAAGCGCGGGAAGGAAGATTGTTTATTTTGGAGAAGATGCTGGCTACTATCGATCGCCCCAGACCTGAGTTATCGCCGTATGCACCTCGAATCATTCGCACTGTCGTGGATCCTGAAAAAATCCGGGATATTATTGGGCCCGGCGGTAAAGTGATTAAGAAGATAATCGATGAAACAGGTGTGAAAATCGATATTGAAGATGACGGCACTGTGTATATTGCCGCCGTTGACCGGGAAGCGGGCGAGAAAGCTATGAGGATTATCGAAAATCTAACTCAAGACGTGCAGCTAGGTAAAGTTTATCTTGGAAAGGTTACCCGAACTACCGAATTTGGGGCTTTTGTAGAGGTTATACCGGGTGTTCTCGGGTTACCCGGGAAGGAAGGAATGGTGCACATTTCTCAATTAGCAGAAGGCAGAGTGGGACGGGTGGAGGATGTGGTTCGTGCCGGAGAGCAAATACTAGTTAAGGCCATCGGTTTTGACCAACAGGGTAGGTTGAGACTGTCTCACAAGGAGGCCCTGCGTAATCAGGGGGAAGAAGAGGAACGAAAGAAACGGCCTCGTAGGGGTCGAGGCAGGCGCTAAAAACAGACCATAAACCAATTGGTTTATGGTTTTTGTTATATTTAGCCGTTAGCCCCTTGATTTCCACCACTCGAGCCCTAAATTCTACTGCTTATCGCAAAAACCACTCACCGGTAATTTCTGCTTGTATAATAAAAGGGGGAGTATTTTTAGAATGTTTATAATTTTTAAAATGAAGAGTTGATTGCCGGGAGGGTTTATATGGCAGTCGAGAGGCGCATTAAAGAGGAGATCCAGAAAGAAATCGAGGCCATGGGTAGAGATATTCTCAATTCTATTCACAACGGTGTGGTAGCGGTTGATCGACGAGGCATTATAGTTGTATTTAACAAAACTCTACAACGCATTTTCAATTGTACCGAGGAGTACGCTGTGGGCAAACATATTCGGGAAATTGTTCCTTACACGGGATTGTTAAAAGTATTGGAAACGGGAAAATCTCATATCGGTCGAAAATTTACCATAGGTGGCAGAATTTATTTAACAAATAGGACACCTATTATTCGAAACGGCAGGATCATCGGTGCGGTCGGAGTTATTCAAGATATCACCGAATTACAATCGGTAGTGGATGAACTGCAGAGTGTTAAAGACTTGAAAGGAACTTTAGAAACTATCTTAGATTCGGCTTACGATGGTCTGATTGTAGTAAATCGTGATGGCATGGTAACTATGGTTAATGGAGCCTTTAGTACTCTGCTGGGAACTTCTCCTGATCAGATAGTAGGCCGGCACGTAACAGAAGTTATGGAGAATACGCGCATGCATATAGTAGCGCAGACCGGAAGGCCTGAAATAGGGGATCTTCAGCGCATAAATGGCCATGACGTGGTAGTTATGCGGATTCCGATTATAAAAGAAGGGCGTACTATTGGAGCGGTAGGTAAAATTATGTTTAAGGACGTAAGCGAGTTAAATGCTTTGGCTAAGAAGATCAACAGCCTTTATAGCGAATTAGCGTACTATAAGGATGAACTCAAAAAATATCGGGAAGCCAAATACGGTTTAGATAACATAGTGGGTAATAGCGAAGCGATTAAGAGGCTGAAAGAAACTACGCGTAAAGTTGCTCAAAGCAATTCTACCGTTCTCATACGGGGAGAAACAGGTACGGGAAAAGAGCTCTTCGCCCATGCTTTGCACATGGAAAGTTGTCGCCGTTATGCTCCTTTTATTAAGGTGAACTGTGCGGCTATACCGGAAAACCTTCTGGAATCGGAGCTTTTTGGATATGCGGAAGGCGCATTTACCGGCGCCAAGAAAGGAGGGCAGGTTGGCAAGTTTGAGTTGGCCAACGGCGGTACCATTTTTCTGGACGAGATAGGAGATATGTCTCTGCACTTACAAGCCAAACTGTTGAGAGTTTTACAGGAAAAAGAAGTTGAGCGTTTGGGAGAAAACAAGACCAGGAAAATAGATGTAAGGGTTGTAGCGGCAACGAACAAGAACTTGGAAGAACTTATCAAGAAGGGCAAGTTCCGGGCAGATCTTTTCTACCGCCTGAACGTTATTAGCCTGACTATTCCTCCTTTGCGGGAACGCATGGAGGACCTGGAGCCATTGGTATACCATTTCATAGGTAAGTACAATCATGAATTTGGAGTTAACGTCACCGGCTTGGCACCTGCCTGCTGGAATCTATTTCGAAATTATCACTGGCCCGGAAACATCCGGGAATTGGCCAACGTAATTGAGAGAGCTTTCAATGTAGTGGAAGGGAATACTATTCTGGTGCAAGACCTTCCTATGTACCTCCAAAAATACGGTCGGTCGGGAAAGGTGCTGGTGAAACAGCAGACCCTCCAGGCTTTGTTAGAACAGACGGAGAAGGCGGCTATTAAAGAAGCTTTGTCGATAACGAAAGGGAATAAAGCACAGGCGGCAAAGCTTTTGGGCATATCTCGAGCCTGGCTTTACCAGAAGATCGAGAAATATCATATAGAAGTTTAGACAGGTACAGGTGAGTTAACAGAAATAGACATGTTAAGCAGAGTTTACACCAACAGGCCAAAAGCTTGTGGCTGCCCAGATTTCATGATTGCTCGGTATAGGATACTGGACATCCCCATAAATTCAAACATAATCAGCAGAGGCAGCTACAAGCTTTTTTATGTGTGTAAAGGTGGTACGCTTTTTGCAAAAATTTATAGTGGGAGTTAGTTGGCTATACATTAGTAAGAACATTCTTGCTATTTAAATTACGAGGAGGTGATCAGTTTCTAAAAACTATGCAAAAGAAAGAATGCTTGTTAAGAGTAAACTTCTGAAAAATAGGAGGGACGGAAGTGGGTTTGCAATTTAAGCCTAACATGGAGGATTACGAAAAAACTTACGCCGAATTTAAGTTGGAAGTGCCCGAATATTTCAACTTTACGCGGGATGTATTTGACAAGTGGGCTGCCGACCCGGACAAGTTAGCTCTTTGGTGGGTAGATGATGGCGGAAACGAGAAGAAGTTTACCTTCCGGGAGTTATCCCTACGGTCGAAGAAGCTGGCCAATGTGCTTAAGAAGCACGGTATTAAGAGAGGCGACCGGGTCTTCCTGCTGCTGCCGCGGATTCCTGAATGGTGGGAGTCTATGTTGGCCCTTCTGCGCATTGGAGCGGTTGTTATGCCCGGTACCAGCCAGCTTACCGCTAAAGATATAAAATATCGTTTTGACGCATCGGAAGGAGTCGCTATTATTACCGACGTAGACAATGCTCCCAAAGTAGAAGAAGTAAAGGACGAATGCTCGACCCTTCGCCTAATGATCGTAGTAGGGGAAAGAGAAGGCTGGATTAGTTATGAGGAAGAAGTGAGTTCTGCTTCCGAGGACTTTGAAACGGAAAACACCAGGAGCGATGAGCCGGCAATACTCTATTTCACCTCTGGAACTACCGGTTATCCGAAAATGACTGTACACACCCACGCCAGCTATCCTATCGGTCACATAATAACCGGCAAATTCTGGCTGGACCTGAAGCCCGATGATCTGCACTGGAACCTGTCCGATACCGGCTGGGCCAAGGCGGCTTGGAGCAGTTTCTTTGGTCCGTGGAATATGGGTGCTGCCATATTTGCCCATCACAGTACCGGTAAATTTGATGCCGGCAAAACTTTGGAATTGTTGGAAAAATATCCAATTACTACTTTATGCGGGCCTCCTACTGCCTACAGGGTTTTTGTTTTGGAAGACTTGACCAAGTACAACTTCAAGGCTCTGCGGCACTGCGTGGCTGCTGGGGAGCCGCTTAACCCTGAAGTCATAGAGGTCTGGAAGAAAGCTACTGGAATAACCATCCGGGACGGGTATGGTCAGACGGAAACGGTATGCTTGGTAGGAAGCTTCCCCTGCCTGGAGGTTAAACCCGGATCGATGGGCAAACCTTCTCCCGGCTTTTATGTATCGGTCATTGACGATGAAGGTAACGAAGTGCCGCCGGGTCAGGAAGGCGATATTGCCGTGAGAATCAAGCCGGAACGTCCGGTAGGACTGTTCAAAGAATACTGGAAGGATCCGGAAAGAACGGCAGCTACTATACGCGGCGATTGGTATGTAACTGGCGATCGGGCCATCAAGGATGAAGATGGATATTTCTGGTTTGTTGGTCGGGCGGACGATGTAATTATTAGTTCCGGATACCGGATAGGTCCTTTTGAAGTAGAAAGCGCCTTGGTAGAGCATCCCGCCGTGGCAGAATCCGCAGTGGTGGCCAGTCCTGACGAGGTCAGAGGAGAGATAGTGAAAGCTTTTGTTATTTTGGCTCCCGGTTACGAGCCTTCCGAAGAGTTAGTAAAAGAATTACAGGACCATGTCAAGAAAGTCACGGCACCTTACAAGTACCCGAGGGAAATTGAGTTTGTCGACTCTTTGCCCAAAACGGTTAGTGGTAAAATCAGACGGGTCGAACTGCGTGAAAGAGAGAGAAAGAAGAAGCTGGCGCAAAAAGAAACAGCTGCCAGCAAGCAGTAAGGGAAACGGGCCGGGGGCAGACTTTTGCCTCCGGCAATTTAGAAAAAGGTAAGGCGGTCTTCCCTGAGCGTTTAGACGGGGACGCTTGCCAGGAGAAAACCTAACCTTACCTGTAGCTTCTATTATAACATAAATGATAGTTGCGAGTAACAGGGTTCCTTATATAAATGGTTACGTGAAACGTCAAACCTTTAAGGAAGGGTGAGTTTGTTTGAACGCTTACAAAAAGGAAGTTTATAGTACCATAATTCTGACTATTCTATTTATTCTGGCAGGTCACACCGGATTGATTTTTGTGTTGTTCGCTCCGCATGGGTTAAAAGCAACCTTTATGGGATTTCCTGTTCACTATATTGTTCCTATTCTCACTGGTTGGATAGGCGTAGTAATACTTACTCTGGTAGCAGGATATGTAGGCAATCAGTTGGATGAGGAAATTGCGAAGGACAGGGAAGTAGATGTTAAGGAAACTACTTCCGTTTCTAGAACATATTCCCGAACTACCGCTTAATCTTCAAGGAGGGATTTTTATGGAACAAAGTTGGCAGCTTTCTAATACGTCTTTAGGTATTGCGTTTCTGGTGGCAAGTTTTGTGGTGTTCTATCTCATTGGCTGGTATTCAAATCGGGCAAGTAAATCGGTAGCAGATTTATATATTGCCGGCGGTACGATTGGTCCGCTTGCCAACGGGCTGGGTATGGCTTCCACTTACATGAGTCTGGCCACTTTTTTAGGAGTTACAGCGCTGATTCTTAAACTGCAAGTTCCTTTCGTTTACATGTGGATACAATTCATCTTAGCCATCCCTCTAATTACTATTTTGTTTGGCACCAGCCTTCGGCGTATGGGTGCGTTCACTCCCGCTCATTTCGTGAGGGAACGCTACGGGAAAACGGCAGCGGTAGTATCGGCCTGCTGGATGATACTTATCATGCTGATGTACGCGCTGGGTCAAATGATTGGTATTGCGAAAGCTTTTGAAACCCTTTTAGGTATTCCCTATGCCTATGGTTTAGCTTTTGGTGGATTGTTAATAGTAGGATATATTACTCTTGGGGGTATGTACGGAGCCTCTTACAACGCTGCCTTCCAAATGGTTATGATGGGGATTGCTTTCATCATTCCTCTGGGGGCGATTATGAAGGCCATGGGGAGCTCAGGATGGTGGTTTCCTCCCCTGCTCTACGGTGATATGGTGAAATCAATGCTTGAGGTAGCTCCGGACTTTTTCGATCCCAAGTACGGTGTCAAATGGTACTTTGCCTTGATTCCTAGTTTGACTTTAGGTGGAATTGGCTTGCCTCATCTCGCCATGCGGGTGTTCACGGCATCAAGTCTCCGGAGCGCGAGAGCAGCCATGGTATGGTATGCCCTGATACTTGGCATGGTGTTCTCGGCGACCTATACTATGGGTTTTGCTGGAGTATACTTTTCCCAATCTACGGGAACAGTGATTAGCCCTACTGATGCGGACAAAATCACTATTATTCTAAATCTAGTTTATAATCCGGAATGGGTTACGGCATTAGTGATTGTCGGTGCAATTGCTGCCGGTCTTTCGACCTTAAATGGAAACCTATTAGCTATTGGAGCCCTGGTGGCACAGGATATTATAAGCACTTTGAAGCCGAATTTAGCGGAGAAAAGTAAAATGGTTATTGGTTACGTTGCTATTGCCACAGCGGGTATAGTGAGTATTCTCCTTGCCTTCAAACCCCCGGCTTTCCTAGTGGTGAGCATCCTGTGGGCTTTCGGATTGGCAGCTACGGTTAGTGCGCCTTTGGTAATCATGGGAGTGTGGTGGAAGGAAGCGAATAAATACGGAGCCATTGCTGCTTCACTAATTGCAGGATTGGTTTACATCCTCGTTTCTCCTTACGTAGCGCCTTCTATTACATTGAGCGGTGACGCTTTGACTGATAAGCTGGGGCTATCGGGTGCGTTACTGTCGGCTCCTTTGAGCTTTATTATCTTGATTGTAGTATCTTATGTGACCAATCGTATTCCTTCTTTGGCTGTACGAATACCGCGGCATGAGACGGAAAAATTAATAGAAAGTATACACGGCTGGAGCACGGTTAATCCTATGCGCTATAACAGTACTGCCGGAGCCTTTACCATTGCGGGAATCTGTGCGGTTCTGGTAATTTGGGCTCTCATGCCGTGGTAAAGGGAGAAGAACCGGGAGGTGGGAAGTTAGTTTTGGCCTCCCGGTCATTTTCTCTAGGGGAAAACCGTCTGGGGACATGGGAAGGAGTTATCTAAAATGAAGTTGGGGAATTATTATAAATTTATAACTGTGGAAAAATTGGAACCTACTTTTGAGAAACTGGGGACGGTAAGTACTTTGGTTTTAGGAATAATTTATGGCGGAAGCAATCTCTGGTTCCATCAAGAGTATTTACATGGTTTTGAGTCCCGGTTTTTGCAGGTAGTATTAGTGCCACTAATATTTCTTTTGGCTGGCGTATTAATGGCGTACTTGACTCGCGTGGCGTTGATGCTGGCGTTTTGGGGATTCAGCAGGGGGTTAGGGGGACTGGGAGATATAAGCAAGTTATATCGCTTTTCCGGGTACGGGTTGTTGCCGCTATGTCTCGGTGCTCCGGGTATTGCCTATTTCGGGAATGTTTCGCTGGAAGCTCGAACGCCGGTGGTCAGTTTTGTTCTGGGAATACTACTCTTAGTTTCAATTTTCCTAACTATATTGAGCTGGCACCGGATAGTAATGGCAACGCAGCAGTTTTCACGATGGAAAGCATGGATTTGTTTGGCATTAACAGCCATTTTTACTTTCAGTGTTTTTTATTTGGTACAACCGTCATAAAGTTGAGTAATAAAGGAAAAGCCGTAGACTGTGTCTGCGGCTTTTCGTGCGAAGTGTAAATAAATAGTTACATGTAGCGAAATGTAGACACATTCCGGCGGGGACAGGTAGTTATTCCCGCCTTATAGGTTAAATTGTAGAGGATTGTTAACAGAAAGCACTTGTGGCAACTGGGAAAAGACTTGAGGTATTGTGGCACAGGATTTGCATATATAATTTGGAGGTAGAGTGACTTCAGCACTGAACCCGCAAGAAATGAGTGGGAAGGAGGAAAAGTTTTATGAGCGGACGGGAAACAGTAATCGTTAGCGCGGCCCGTACGCCTTTCGGACGGTTTGGAGGGGTTTTACAGCCTCTATCGGCAGTTGATTTAGGAGCCGTAGCCATTAAAGAAGCAGTTAAACGGGCTGGAATTGAGAACGACCAAGTAGACTACGTGCTCATGGGGATGGTTCTGCAAGGAGGAGCGGGACAGATCCCTTCGAGACAGGCCTCTATAAAAGCCGGCCTGCCTCTGCACGTACCATCAGATACTATCAACAAGGTATGTATCTCCTCTCACCGGGCCGTCACTATGGCTGATGAGATGATTAAGGCCGGTTATGCGGAGATTGTGGTGGCCGGGGGAATGGAAAGTATGAGCAACTCTCCTTACGCTGTTCCCCGGGCGCGATGGGGTTACCGGATGGGCAACGGCGAACTGATTGACCTTATGGTCTATGATGGCTTGAGATGTGCCTTCCACAATGTTCACATGGCGGTTCATGGTAGCAAAGTGGCCAAGGAGTACGGTATTAGCAGGCAGGAACAGGACGAATGGGCTCTGCGGAGTCACCAGAGAGCAATAGCTGCTATCGATTCCGGCAAGCTCAACGATGAAATAGTGCCTGTAGAAGTACCACAGCGAAAGGGTCCAGCCTTAGTGGTAGAAACAGACGAATCTCCCCGACGGGACACTTCTTTGGAAAAATTGGCGGCGTTACCTCCTATATTTATAGAAGACGGGACTGTAACTGCCGGGAATGCGCCGGGAGTCAACGACGGAGCGGGTGCTTTAGTCTTGATGTCGCGGGAGAAGGCTAAAGCTTTGGGTTTAATTCCGTTGGCTACCATTGTTGACCATACTTGGGTGGCAGAAGAGCCCGCCTATATCGCTACCGTGCCCGGCCTGGCTACTAATAAATTGTTGAAGAAGGTCGGGATGAATATCCATGATATTCACTTAATAGAAGCTAATGAAGCGTTTGCTGCCGTTACCTTAACTAGCGGTAAGATTACCGGCTGGGATCCGGAAAAAGTAAACGTTAACGGAGGAGCCATTGCCTACGGTCATCCTATTGGGGCTAGCGGCGCCCGGATTATTATGACTTTAATATATGAGCTGCGTCGCCGTGGTGGAGGTTACGGAGTGGCTGCCATTTGCGGTGGAGCTGCTCAGGGCGATGCATTATTAATTAAAGTAGAGTAGAGACCCGCGGTAAAATGTCAAGACCCTGAATTGGAAATTTTATTGTTTCAAAATGTAAAAAGACAATAAG
>NZ_BDGJ01000214.1 GCF_002207765.1 Calderihabitans maritimus | reverse complement strand
ATCCGGAACCAGTGGCGGGACGGCGAGGAAACCCGGGTATTGGCGGGCAAAGACAACGTCGTTTATGATTATTGCGGTACGGTGTACTGTCATTGTCCCCGGACGAACAAACGTCGGGAGATGGCCTTCGGGGGATTTGAAAAAGACCGGGCAACACTGAAGTACCGCTGTCCAGCCCGGCACTACGGGCGGGAGTGCCGGGGTATGGACCAGTGTTCCGCAGCCAGTGG
>NZ_BDGJ01000213.1 GCF_002207765.1 Calderihabitans maritimus | reverse complement strand
GTCAAATTACGATAGATTAACAGGTGTCCCATGCCATTTAGCCGCTCGTAGGCGGCGGCCTTGACAGCCACCCCACACGTGGTTGGCCTGGCCAGCGACGGGGCGGCTCCCGGGGGACATGTAATAGCCATTTTGGAATTCGCCCTGTCGGCAACCCATTGTACCACGTTCAAGGACCCCGGCTGTCAAGGCTCCC
>NZ_BDGJ01000212.1 GCF_002207765.1 Calderihabitans maritimus | reverse complement strand
AGGATATACGACTTAGAAGGTTGCCAGCGGGTCATCGTAGGCGGAGACGGGGCGGGATGGATAAGAGAAGGGGCCGACCTTTTAGGAGCAGAATACCAATACAGTCGTTTTCATCTTGAGAGGGATCTTACCCGGCTTTGGGGACAAGATCCACAAACCAAGAAAGCCGTGAAGGCA
>NZ_BDGJ01000211.1:3308-3438 GCF_002207765.1 Calderihabitans maritimus | reverse complement strand
GAAAAACCCTTTTTGTCGGTATCGATATAGGGTCTGATACCAATGTGGTCCGCATCCTTAATGATACCGGTGAAAATGTCTGCGGCTTTAGCGTTTCCAACGACCTACCCGGGGCCGAAAGGCTTGTAGA
>NZ_BDGJ01000211.1:2862-3220 GCF_002207765.1 Calderihabitans maritimus | reverse complement strand
AACCACAATGCCCTTGCTAAATTCGCGGGCCTGACCTGGCGGCAGCATCAGTCCAGCAAGTTTTCTGCCGAGGACATCCCCCTCACCAGGTCCGGTAATTATTACTTACGATACTACCTCATTGAAGCGGCTAATTCCGTCCGGGTGCGGGAGCCGGAATATGCCGCGTTCTACCGTAAGAAATTTACTGAAGCCAGGCATCATCACCATAAGCGCGCCCTGGTCTTGACTGCCCGCAAGCTCGTACGCATGGTCTTCACGCTGCTGAGTGAGGGCCAAATTTATCGGCCAAGGAGGTTAGGATAAATACTCTTTATCAATTTACTTTTACTGTTTGAGCTGGTATTTTCTGTTTTAA
>NZ_BDGJ01000211.1:0-2773 GCF_002207765.1 Calderihabitans maritimus | reverse complement strand
TTTCTTATTGTCTTTTTACATTTTGAAACAATAAAATTTCCAATTCAGGGTCTTGACATTTTACCGCGGGTCTAAGCCCGTTGAAAATATTTTTTTCGCTCCACAAACCTTTTGCGTGGTAAAGTTTCCCTGCCGAGTTTAAAATGTACTTTGAAAGGTTAACCGGTTAACCTCCAAGAAGAATGGAGGGATGATTTGTGGAAGAAAAGGATCGAGAAGCAATTGCCTTGTTCCGTTACGGGCTGATTGCGCCGGTTTTAAACGGCCAGGTTGCCTCCCAGAAGGAGTACCTGGAGGAAGTAACAGGAAAGAAACACCAGGTGCCCTACTACGGTCCTAGGGAGTTCACGCCCAAGACGTTGGCATGCTGGATTTTGGCTTACCGCCGGGAAGGCTTTGAAGGTCTAAAACCCAAACGTAGGTCCGACCGGGGCCGGTCCCGGAAATTGAGTGCTGAACAAGAGGAGTACCTGCTTTTCCTCAGAAAACAAAAGCGGGATGTACCGGCATCGGTTTTTTACGACCAACTGGTGGACAAGGGCGAGATCTTGCCCGGGGAAGTATCCTACGCTACCGTTTACCGGCTGTTGAAGAAGCATGGCCTCGTGGGGAAAGAAGTGGCCAAGACTCCGGAACGGAAACGGTTTGCCTATGATACCGTTAATACTCTCTGGCAGGGGGACATGTCGGTGGGACCGTACCTTTTTGCCCAGTTCTTTTTCTCGGAAAAGTTTGATTCTCTTAAAACGGTATTTAAATCAGAAGGGGTATTCCCAAAATGGTCGACAACGGTAAGATTTATCGCTCGCATACTTTTCATGTAGCCTGCGCCAGCCTCGGGATAACCCTTACCCATACCCAGCCCTATGACGCTCAGAGCAAAGGAAAGATTGAAAGGTTTTTGGTACGGTAAAGACGCGGTTCTTTCCCCTGCTTAAACTTAAACCGGCTGCTTCCCTGGAAGAATTAAACCGGCGGTTCTGGCAGTGGCTGGAGGAGGATTATCACCGTAAAGTGCACGCCTCTTTGGGAATGACACCCTTGGACAAGTATCTTTCCCAGGCCAGTACAGTACGCATGGTGGATGACCCGGCTACTCTTGAACCGTTGTTCTTAAAACGGGAGTACCGTAAGGTGAAACATGACGGCACTATCTCTGTGAACAAGAGACTTTATGAGGTCCCACCTCGCTTTATTGGCCACAAGATTGAGGTTCGTTTCGATGAGGACGGTGTTTATGTCTATGAGGACGGGGTGGCGGTGGTTAAAGCTGTACCAGTCAATTTTACGGACAATGCGTATGTGAAACGGGATGCACTCTCCTTTACCCGGATGCTTGACGGGAAAGAGGAGTAAGTATGTACCGGGCGTTTTACTCGCTTTCCTCCACACCCTTTGGCAAGGAAGTGAAGGCAAAGGATTCGTACCGTTCTACCGCCTTCTCAGAAACTGTGGCCCGGCTGGAATATCTTAAGAAAACCCGGGGTATGGGTGTGGTAGTCGGTGAACCGGGTGCGGGCAAGACTTTTGCTTTAAGGGCCTTTGCGGAAAGCCTGAACCCGTCACTTTTTAAGGTGATCTACTTCCCTCTGTCCATAGGGACGGTGATGGATTTCTACCGGGGCTTGGCCCTGGGGTTGGGGGAAGAGCCGGGTTTTCGTAAAATAGACCTCTTCCAACAGATCCAAAAGGCTGTCTATTCTTTGTTTCACCATAAGAAAATAACGCCGGTATTTATCCTGGATGAGATGCAGATGGCGCAAAACAAGTTCTTACATGACCTGGGGATTTTGTTTAATTTCAGCATGGACTCGGAAAATCCCTTTGTCTTAATTCTATCGGGATTACCACATCTCATGGACAGGCTTTCTCTCAACCAGAACCAACCCCTGGCCCAGAGGGTGGTGATGCGTTATAAGCTGGCTCCCTTAACCAAGGATGAGGTGAAAGAATATGTCAATCACCACTTAAAGCTGGCGGACGCCAAGCATGAGATTTTTTCCGCTAACGCTTTGGAAGCCATTGCCTCCAGGTCCAGGGGCTGGCCCAGGCTGGTTAACACTTGGCGGTTAATGCTTTGCTTTTGGGTTATCAATATAAGGCCGAAACCATTGATGAGGAGCTGGTCTATAAAGCAGCGGAGGAGACCGGCTTATGACTTTGAAACAGGGAATATTGTATTTTCGTGATGAATCTAGCAATTGGATTTTTGAAGATACCCATGGTAATGCTTATGCTCTTCATTGTGGTGAGGGGTTGGAGATTAAAATCAGCGGTCGTTACAGGCCCTGCAGGTTGGAGTTGGCAGAAGATTGGTATGTTGTTTTTCCTGAAGCTTCTTTATGTTTTAAAACAGGGAGTTTTGTATAGAGTAAGGTGTCTTTAGACAAACCTGGGAAGGCGACTCTTTGGAGTCGTCTTTCTTTTTCCCCAATTTAGCGTGATAATCTGCAAAATAATTCTTGCCGGGATAGATTAATTTGAATTTCTTTCACTTTGCAACGGATTTCAATGCTAAATGATTGTGAAAATCTCGGGAAATTTAATTCGCAAATTCACAGTATTGGTTCTAAGTACATACGTGCCGTCAAAGCGGGCTTCTTCGTTTATCCGGTCTTTATCAATCTGGACGGCACCATTTGAAACCGAAAGGAACTTTCGGTAAGCCGAGTTACTGATTAGGCCCTTTAGCCCACCGATCTTGAGCTTTTGTTCGAGGTGCTTAAGAACTTGCTGCCGCACCTGAGCATCCCTTTCGGCTTCCTGGGGGTTA
>NZ_BDGJ01000210.1 GCF_002207765.1 Calderihabitans maritimus | reverse complement strand
TCCCCCAAACTCTTTTTTTCGTAGAATTTGAGGGTTTTGCTACTCTATGTTTTGTAATGCTTTTTGCCAACAATAGCCTGATAAAATGCCACTGCCACACTCTTATCCTTTAACCGGGCTTGATTAACTAAAGAGAGATGAGCATATTCGGTAATTCTTTAAGGTAAGAGAGAAAATACTAGTTGCTTACAAGATTAAGGAAGAGGAAGTAAATAAAATTGAAAATTATGTTAGGTGAGAACCTAAAAATGGGCATACGAACCCCACGGTAAAAGATGTATTTTGTAAAAAGCTACTCTTTTATATTTAATTTATATCTAAGCAACTGCTTTGAAACCTACCAGAGATTTGGATTTATCTGCTTGATTGTTCCTGATAGCTGCAATTGCAAGAGTTAACAAACAAATATGTCCTATAGTATTTAGATTAGTTATTGAAGCCATGTTTCTGGCAGATGCCTTTTCCAAATTAAGGTTTTTCCAGCGGGAGTTGTATCTTTCCGATTCAGTTCTTAGAGCATAAATTCGCTTAAAAAAGATAGATTCCCGGTTAATGGAAGAGCGATAATCATCAGTAGTAATAGTTATGTATTTAGTACATCCGCGATATTTCTTACCATTAAAGTAATTAGGATGCTTACAGGGACATAAACTATCATCTTTTGAGTTCTTGAAAGGACATGAATACTTTTGCTTGGTTCGATTTTTAAGATATTGCTTACCATCTTTATGCATTGCTAAGCCAGCCTCGCAAAGAACACGTCCATCTGGTAGGGTGTCATGTTCTTTAGAATTTCTGGTATTCAGGGGTATAAAAGCATGGCCATTAAGCTCATGGCGAATATAGTTATGAATAGCCTTTGTATCGCAGCCTTTATCAGCGATGAAATAAGTTTCCTCTAAAGAAAACCATTCATTGGTTTTACTAAGAATATCAATAGCTACAGATGAATCTGCAACATCAGCAGTAGTAGTAATTTCAGCTATAGGCAAACCAGAAATAGCATCGGTAAGAACATGATTTTTATACCCCCAGTAAAATTCATACTTTTTGTTGTTATGGGCATTGCCGGCAGTATGAACACCTAATTTACAGTCCTTATCAGATTTAGGAGGATTTGATTTACTAAATCTATTTTTAGCAAAAGACTTGGGATTGTTTAATTTGGTGTTGGCACGGACAGGAGTTGAATCTAACGACACAAATGAACTATCAATAAAGCCCAATTCCTTTAAGGTATTAACTTGGTTTTTCATAATGTCAGCTAGCAAATCATGATCCAGGTCTTTGATAAATCTTTCAAAAGTCCAGTACGAAGGTAGGGGTTTGGAGATGTCGAAACCACATAGGTGAGATCTCTGAAAAACCCGTTAACCGTTGAAGCTGTAGGCTTACAGAGATTACCTGATTTTGACTAAATCCGTG
>NZ_BDGJ01000209.1 GCF_002207765.1 Calderihabitans maritimus | reverse complement strand
CCCACCAGAACCAAGCTGCCGGGAATGGTCAACAGTGGCGAGAAGATTCGCACTTCCTTGGCCATGGCCTGACCTGCGACCACTTTTCCCGGAATGAAAGCGGAAGAGTCACTTCAAAAAGAGAGTTGAATATAACTACATAAAGTAGCCCTACTCAAAAAAATGAGTAGGGCTACTTTATGTTATTGACTGCTTTCCGTCTTAAAAAGGTCCTTATTAGCTCTCTTTTTCAAACTGGTCTTTGCCTACCCCGCAGATAGGGCAAACCCAGTCATCCGGCAGTTCTTCAAAGGGAGTACCTGCCTGTATGTTGTTTTCCGGATCGCCTGTTTCCGGATCATA
>NZ_BDGJ01000208.1 GCF_002207765.1 Calderihabitans maritimus | reverse complement strand
TGCGGCTGGATCACCTCCTTTCTAAGGAGTTATACTCCTAGGTCGATACGGGCTCGGTCGCTGTTTAGTTTTGAAAGATTAATAAGAGGGGGCCTATAGCTCAGCAGGTCAGAGCGCACGCCTGATAAGCGTGAGGTCGGTGGTTCAAGTCCACCTAGGCCCACCACTGAATTTCGAGGTTAGAAGTTCGAATATCGAACATCGAAACTCGAATGACAAAGAAGGTGGGGGTGTAGCTCAGTTGGGAGAGCGCCTGCCTTGCAAGCAGGAGGTCAGCGGTTCGAATCCGCTCATCTCCACCAAAGAAGAAACCGTTCTTTGAAAACTGCACAGGGGAGAGAGCGCCGAGCGAGGTCAAGCTAGTAAGGGCATACGGTGGATG
>NZ_BDGJ01000207.1:36538-41315 GCF_002207765.1 Calderihabitans maritimus | reverse complement strand
GTTGGGGTAAGATGTTTTGTTTGATACCCTAAAACGGGCTATTTGTGCTTGCTTCCGCACAGCGCAATTGGCTCTAGAGCAGAGATAGTATTGCCAAAGTACAGATCCTGAGCAAGGTTTGGAGAGAAGGAAATCGGATGGGGGGTGCCGAAGTAAGTTAGCATGAGTTAGGTGGTGGTGCCCGACCGTTAGAAACAAAATACTGAGACAGGAGGATGGTCAATGAAAAAAGCAATTGACCTTGTGCGCCTAATGGGAGCTCTTTCGCTCTGTTTGGATTTCTGCAGCCGGGGGCTCGACCGGCACCACCAGCGGGTTGCTTTTATAGGTTTGACTTTGGCGAAGGAACTTGGCCTGTCAGCAGAGGAGGTTAACCTGCTTTTTGTTGCCTCTATCATTCACGACAGCGGGGTGAGCACCTGGCGGGATAAATACAAGCTAGAGGAATTTGATGTGCATAATCCCTGGGAACATTGCCGGCGAGGCTATGAACTACTGAGTCAAGTGAGTTTTTTAAAGAGTGCTGCCAATATTATATTATGCCACCATGACCGCTGGGCAGGGTCTAACCCGTCCAGGCGGGAGGGCTGTGAAATTCCCCTTGCGGCTCGGATTATTCATCTATGCGACCGCGTGGATATCCTGCTCCAGCCCGAGCGGCATATCCTGGAACAACGGGATGAGATAGTTCAACAATTGGATAAATTGTCGGGGAAAATTTTTGATCCGGAACTGGTGGCTGCTTTTAAAGATGTATCCCGGCGGGAGAGTTTTTGGCTTGACTTGACTTCTCCATTCATGCTGCGTAGACTTCAGGAGCTTCCAGCTGTTCCTGTTTTGTTTATAGACCAGCAGGGATTACGGGAACTGGCGGAGTTGTTTGCAGCGGTAATCGACGCCAAGAGTCCTTTTACCCTCCGTCATTCTTACAGAGTGTCCGCCGTGGCTGGAGCTCTAGCGGCCGAGCTAGGATTTTCTCCTGAGGAAGTCAGTAAGATAGAAATCGCTGGATTGTTACATGACCTCGGTAAACTATCGGTACCGGACAATATTTTAGAAAAACCGGGCCCCTTAACTCATAAAGAGTTTAGCGTAATGAAGCAACATCCCTATTATACCTGCCGGATCCTGGAAGAGGCAGGGGATTTGCAACCCATTACGGAATGGGCCAGTTTTCACCATGAAAAATTGAACGGTCAGGGATATCCTTTTTGCAAGAAAGGGCCACAGCTTTCATTAGGAGCTCGAATCATTGCAGTCAGCGATGTGTTTACGGCTCTGCGTGAGGTTCGTCCATACAGGCCCGCTATGAAGCGTCCGGAAATAGAAAACATTCTTATAAACCAGGCGTCTACCGGGGCTCTGGACACCAAGGTGGTAGAGGCTCTTCTGGACAACTATGAACGGCTGGAGGAAGTCTGGGCTAGGAAACCACTGGTAGCCGTCTATTAGCGGTCTAAGCGAATTAAAATTTAGGTTAGCGACTAAAGAAAGGTGGGGGTATTATATGGAAATTAGAAAATATACAATTATGGAGGTAATAAAATGAATTCTCAATCTAATTACCTCAATTACCAGGTTACTTACCAGAAAGCTGTAGCTGAACTGGCAAAGAAAAATCCGATAGAAGTTTCTTGGAAAAGTAACACTGCCTTTGTGGAACAAGAGTCGGCTTTTTGTATTTCATACTTCAACCAACAATACCGGGTTGCCTTTCCTTCCGGTGAAGTCAAAGGGCCGGACGGGAAGGAACCGGCCCTGGTTGATAAAATTATTCTCCTGCACTATTTGATTAATGCTCAAGGTATTCCCTTGTCCCGCCAATGGATAACCTTCAAGGAGCTGCCTGGAGGTTCGATATACACTGAACCTTTTATGAAGAGGGCTATCCATCCTTTTACTACTATATTTGGAAACCGGCCGGAGTTGTTCCGGCAAGCTGCCGCAACCCTAGGCGGAGTGGAACAGAGTGTAGGAGATATAGCGATGACCATACAGGTACTGCCCATGGTTCCCCTCACCTTTGTATTATGGCTGGGTGACGACGAGTTCCTGCCTTCTGGTAATATCTTATTTGATGCTTCGGCCCCATCCTATTTACCTACGGAAGATTACGCGGTACTTCCCGGGTTAGCCGTTAAGAGGATGAAGCGATACTTGGAACATGATGCGAGAACCTAGCCGGAGTCTATGTTTTTAACTGTCAGGTAGGAACTAGGCGCACTCTGTCGAATTACAAAAAAGGTGGGGGAACATGTGAAAAAAGGAGTTTAGTCATGAAGGAACAAACCGGTTCTAAAACTAAGGATCCTGTTGCAGAATTGGAAGAACAAATTGCTTATTATAAAGCGGAACTGGAAAGACTGAAGAATAAGAGCAATTTCCCCTACGTGTATATTGTGGTTGCTATTCCGACTACGGTTCTATTTGTAACCTTAAGCATTATCTCTAATGGTCTGATTGATTTTACCTCCGGCATTACCGCCGCTTTATTTTTCTCTCTGTTGATAACTTGCGCCTATCTGGTGCTGTATCAGCCCAACCGGGAGGAAATGATCCGGGAATTAGTCCGGAAAATTCGGAAATTAACCCGGGAGAAAGCAAAACTGGAAGCGGGTATTAAAGGAGAAAGGGAAGTTGCCTACCACCTTCGGTGGCTTCCTAAAAGTTATATTGTTTTGAATGATATAAAACTCCCTAGCGAGAAATATGAGACGCAGCAATTCGATCATATTGTTGTTGGTCCCAACGGATTGTTTCACTTGGAAACAAAGTCAGTCAACGGAATAGTAGTTATTTCGGAAACAGGGGACTGGACGTTGATTAAGGCGGTACGGAACAATCTCGTGAGGGAAGGGATGGACAGCCCCCATCACCAAATACAAAGGCATGAGATGGTACTCCGAGAGTTTCTGAAAGCCAACCTGGCTACGATTAAAGTTCCGCTCAGGTCGGTAGTGGTTATGGCTCATCCTAAAACTATTGTGGAAGGAGAAGATCCGCACTTACCAGTAATCAAGAAAGATAAGTTGCTGGACTTTATCCAGAATTACGAATCGGAAAGACGGTTAAACAAGAAAGAAGTCCGCCAGGTGGCTCTAGCTTTAGTACAGGGTAGCGTGGAGGAATGATCTATGTTTTGGAAGTTAGAGGTTAGAACGGGAAAACGGGAAGAGCTGGTTGACATAACGGACCGGGTTCAGGAAATAGTAGAACGGTCGGGAGTGAGAGAAGGAATCTGCCACCTTTATGTACCTCATACCACAGCGGCGATAACGGTAAACGAAGGCGCCGATCCTGCGGTAGGTAAGGACATTCTTTACTGGCTGGATAAAACAATTGCGAGAGAGGATGCCGGATATCGACATCAGGAGGGAAACTCGGCCGCCCATATCAAAGCAGTGTTGACTGGTAATTTTCAGGAGATATTTATAGAGGAAGGCAGGCTGGTTTTGGGAACCTGGGAAAGGATATTCTTTTGTGAATTTGATGGTCCGCGGTTAAGAAAGGTATATATCAAGGTTATATCGGGATGAAAAGGAGGTCTACCCGTGGAACTGGAGATTAAGGGAAAAAGAGTTAGGATTATCCGGGGAGACATAACTGATCAGGAAGTGGAAGCGGTGGTCAACGCCGCCAACAATCATCTTTGGATGGGAGCGGGAGTGGCCGGAGCCATCAAGAAAAAAGGTGGTACGGAAATAGAAGAAGAAGCAGTAAGAAAGGGACCTATACCGGTAGGAGAAGCCGTAGTTACGGGGGCAGGAAGGCTGAAGGCCAAGTATGTGATTCATGCTGCCGGCATGGGGCAGGACCTGCGGACTGACGGAAATAAAATCCGCCTGGCTACAACAAACAGTTTGCAGCGTGCGGCAGAGTTGGGTCTGAAATCGGTGGCGTTTCCGGCTATCGGTACAGGTGTAGGAGGTTTTCCCGCCCCAGAGGCGGCTCGGGTCATGTTGGAGGTCATAACCGAACATCTTAAAGGAGATACTTCCCTGGAAGAAGTGAGGTTGGTTCTCTTCGATGAGACTACTTATCAAGCATTTCTGGAGCAGGCTGGAAAGTATACTAGTTAAGCCGAAGGATGGAAAAGGGTTGGGTGGTATCCCGTGAAAGTCGCCGATTTGGGAGAATTCGGGATAATCGAGCGCATACAGAAGAATTTTTCCACCTCTTCGCCCCGGATACGGGTGGGGATAGGAGACGATGCAGCTTTAATCCAGGTGGAACCGGACAAGCTTCAGGTGTTAACCACCGACATGTTGGTGGAGGGAGTGCATTTTTCCCGGAAAACAGCTGCCCCGCAGCAAATTGGCTATAAAAGCCTGGCCGTTAATATTAGCGATGTTGCCGCTATGGCGGGGATACCGGTTTGTGCTGTGGTCTCCCTGGCCTTACCTCCCGATACTCCGGTGGAGTTTGTTGACGGTTTTTACCAGGGGTTTGCTCGTTGTGCGGAGGAAAATGGGGTGGAATTAGTCGGCGGGGATACCGTATCCTGTCCTGACCGCGTGATTATTAATGTAAGTCTGCTGGGAGAAGTCGAACCCGGGGTTTACCGCCTGCGTTCCGGCGCCCAGGCGGGGGACTTGATCGCCGTGACCGGGGAGCTTGGCGGCTCGGCAGCAGGACTGAAATGTCTGCTGCAGGCAGGAGAGAAACATTTACCGTGGGTCCAGGCAGTGAGAAAAAGGCATCTGGAACCTGTACCCCGCCTTAGGGAAGGACGCTTCCTGGGTAATTGCAAGGCGGTTACGGCGCTTAACGATATTAG
>NZ_BDGJ01000207.1:0-36391 GCF_002207765.1 Calderihabitans maritimus | reverse complement strand
CTCGAGCCAGTCGAATGGGTGCATTGATTGTGGCGGAAAAGGTACCGATAGGGCAGGCAACGCGGCAGGCAGCGCTTCATTTTAAGGTGGATCCCCTCGAGTTTGCCCTCTTCGGGGGCGAAGACTACGAGTTGGTCTTTACCGTTAGGCCAGAAGAAGCTAACCGTATTCTGACGCGACTGAAGGATGCTACGGGGACGGAGGCAACAATTGTAGGAGAAATACTGGAAGCGGAGAGGGGAATTCTGGTAAGCCGTAGAGGCAGAATTGCCCCTCTGACGGCTAAGGGCTATGAACACTTTAACGATGAGAAATGACAAGTCGCACAAGTATACAATATAATTTTTATGCGCGAAAGGATAAACAGATGCATAGATAGAATTTTGATAGGGTATGCGGTTAGAGACGATTAGGAGGTAACTGCTATGCTAAATGAATCCATGATCCGTGACATTAAATTGGCGCCGCAAGGAAGATTAAAAATCGAGTGGGTAGAAAATCATATGCCCGTATTAAGTCTGCTGAAAAAACAGTTCATATCAGAGAAGCCTTTCGCAGGAAAGAGAATTGCCGTTTGTCTGCACCTGGAAGCTAAGACGGCTTATCTGGCCAAAGTCTTGCAGAGCGGTGGAGCAGAAGTGGCGGTAACGGCGAGTAACCCGCTATCTACCCAGGACGATGTGGTAGCTGCGTTGGTGGAGGAAGGAATAAGGGCCTATGCCTGGTACGGGGCATCCCCAGAAGAATACGAGGCCCATTTAAATAAAGTTCTGGATTTCCAGCCTGATTTAATCATCGACGATGGTGGTGATCTGGTTGCGCTGCTTCATCGTACCCGGCAAACAGAGGCGGGGAAGGTTATTGGGGGATGCGAAGAAACCACTACCGGGGTACTGCGGTTGAAGGCGCTGGAAAGGGAGAAGAAGCTTTTATTCCCGATGGTGGCCGTGAACGACGCCCTGTCCAAATACCTGTTCGACAACCGGTACGGGACTGGGCAGTCGGTGTGGGACGGCATCAACCGGTCTACCAATTTAGTAGTAGCTGGAAAAAATGTGGTAGTTGTGGGGTACGGTTGGTGCGGCAAAGGAGTGGCCCTGCGGGCTAAAGGACTGGGGGCGAAGGTCATTGTTTGCGAAATAGATCCCATCCGTGCCAATGAGGCTCTGATGGACGGGTACCAAGTAATGCCCCTCGCGGAGGCGGCTCCGCTGGGAGATTTCTTTATCACCGTTACCGGAAATCGCGATGTGATTCGCAAAGAGCATTTTGCCCTGATGAAGGACCAGGCCATACTAGCCAATGCAGGCCATTTTGATGTGGAGATTTCAAAAACCGACCTGGCCCAGTACGCTGTTGGGCGGCGGAAAGTAAGGCAAAATGTAGAAGAATTCCGGTTGCCCGACGGCAGGAGAATTTATCTCCTGGCGGAGGGAAGGTTGGTTAACCTGGCGGCTGGGGACGGGCATCCGGCGGAGATTATGGATTTAAGCTTTGCCCTGCAGGCCTATTCCCTCCTGTTTATTTTGGAAAACCGGGAGAAACTTGAGGCTAAGCTTTACCGGGTTCCCGATTCTATTGACCGGAAGGTGGCCCGTCTACGGCTGGAAGCCTTGGGAATAAAGATTGATACTCTCACTCTGGAACAAGAAACATATTTAAAAACTTGGCAGCTAGACAACTAGGGGTATGGCGGCGCCTGACCTGCTTCTGCTTTATTGTAATTTTTATTATATGTATTAAAATTATAAACAGGAGTTTTTTGTAGTATTATGAATATTCTATAAATTAAACGCGTACGCAGTATAAAAGCAGGGTCAGGAAAGGATGGTCGTATTGCGCAGAGTTAAGATAGGTATCATTGGTGGAGGGAGAAACAGTTCTGGCGTTTACAAGGCCTTAAAGGCCATGCAGCAGGTAGAACTGGTAGGGGTTTCCGATACAGATCCCTTTTCTCCGCTGATGGTTATGGCCCAGAAAGACAAAGTGTTCACCACCGAATTTTTTGAAGAACTGGCCCAAATGAAAGGGATCGACCTGATTATCGACCTCAGCGGATCTCCTGAGATACACCAAAAAATTCAACAGTTGAAACCGGCGGAAACGGCGGTAATGGATGCTAAAGCGGGACGCCTTTTAATAAGTATTCTCCAGGAAAAAGAGCAACTCTTGGAAACTAAAAAGCTGAAAGGAGAGCTTTCTGCCATACTAAATTCAGTACAAGAGGCTATAGAGGTAGCAGACAATAACGGGGTGATCAAGTATGTAAACCCTGCCTTCACCAGAGTGACGGGAATACCGGAGGCAAATCGCATAGGTAAAAATATCTTCGAAGTATCTCCTCACGGGGCGCTGGCCCAATGCTTGACTACGCAGCAAAAGGTCGTTGGCCACCGGACGAAAGTGGGTGGCTCAGGAGTTGAAGTTATATCTAACGCCGCTCCCATTGTAGTGGACGGGGAAATTGAAGGCGCGGTGGTAGTTTTCCAGCCCATCACCGACATTCTAAAACTTATGGAAGAGCTACAAAAAAGCAATACCATTATTGAAAACCTCTATGCCAGTATAGGACAGATAACGGGTAGTAAATATACTTTCGACGACCTGATAGGGGTTAGCAAAAGCTTCAAAGCCACCCTGGAAATGGCTAAAAAGGCGGCCAAGAGTGACTCCACGGTGCTAATTATTGGGGAAAGTGGAACAGGCAAGGAACTATACGCCCATGCCATCCATCACGCCAGTAATAGAAGAAATAAGCCGTTTATCAAGGTTAACTGTGCCGCCATACCGGAGAGCCTGTTGGAAAGCGAATTTTTCGGGCACGAAAAGGGAGCCTTTACCGGGGCTGTTCGTACGAAACTGGGTAAATTCGAGCTGGCTAACGGAGGTACGCTGTTCCTGGATGAAATTGGGGACATGAACCTTTTCCTGCAGGCTAAACTTCTGCGGGTACTGCAGGATATGGAATTTGAAAGGGTGGGAGGCACCCAAACCATCAAGGTAGATGTCCGGGTAGTGGCGGCTACCAACCGCGATTTAAAAGCTTTGGTGCGCAAGGGAGCCTTTCGAGAAGATCTCTACTACCGGCTCAACGTAGTGGAACTTTATATTCCTCCCTTGAGAGAAAGAAAAGAAGATATTCCGCCTTTAATTGAGCATTTAATTGTTAAGTTTAACCGAAAATTGGGGAAAAGGGTACGGGGGATCTCTCCCGAAGCCATCCAACTTTTGGTTAATTACCATTGGCCGGGCAATGTTAGGGAGCTGGAAAATGTAATTGAGCGGGCCATGGTGACGGCAGAGGATGATATCCTATCCCACAAGCACCTGTCGCAGTACATAGGACAGTTTGAAACACTCGGGTCAACCCAGTATGTAGAAGTTATGCCGTTGGATAAAATGGAACAATTGATGTTGAAAGCGGCCCTAGCTCGCTATGGGGAAAGCCTGGAAGGAAAGAAAAAAGCAGCTCAGGCTTTGAATATATCTCTGGCCACCCTTTACAATAAATTGAAAAAATACAAGGCCAGTTTGTAATTACACATTATAATAAATAGAAAAATTGTAAAGGATAGAATATTTTGCTGTCAAACAAGTTAACAACCGGGAAAATATGTACTCATTTTATTTTGTGCTTTTCTCGAATCTAATTTTTAGAATTATTTTGGGTTTCCCAACTGCAATCTTAGGGCCGTGGAAAATGCTGAGGACAAGATAAATAAAGTTTTTTAAAAAAACAATATGACCAAAAAGATGAAATGGCATGAAAATTGCTTAGAGTGATGTGAGATAGAGTACTTTATGCATGGAGAAGGAGGGATCCCGGGTGAAACTGTATGAGTTTATGGGGAAGGAGTTATTTAAGAAATACGGAATACCGGTTCCGCAAGGTTTGGTAGCGTCCACGCCGGAAGAAGCCGGTAGAGCGGCAGCAGAGATGGGAGAAGTGGTGCTTAAATCTCAAATACTTACCGGCAAAAGGGGTAAGGCCGGAGGAATAAAGTTTGCTTGCAACCCGGAAGAGGCCGTGGCAGAGGCTAAGCAGCTTCTGGGGATGGAATTAAGGGGATTTAAAGTAGAAAAAATCCTGGTGGAGAAAAAGATTGCTATTGACCAGGAACTATATTTAGCCATTACCGTAGACGGGTCGGCTCGACAGCCGGTGATCCTGGCCTCGGCGGAAGGTGGAATGGATATAGAAGAAGTGCCGGAGGAGAAAATTGTAAAGAAGTTGGTGGATGTAACCATTGGGGTACAACCGTACATGGCTCGAGATATTGCGTGGCTTTTAGGATTGAGCGGTGAAATGGCTAAACAGGCGGCAAAAATTATAACTGCCCTGTACCGCGTTTTTAAGGAGAACGATGCAGAACTGGTTGAGATTAATCCACTGGTTGTGAGCGGCAACCGGTTGTTGGCGGCAGATGCGAAGGTTACTATAGACGATGAGGCGCTGTACCGCCAGCCGGAGCTTCCGAGGGTGGAGGAAAAGACGGAGACGGAGAAAAAGGCTCATGCGTTGGGACTATCCTATGTTGAACTGGACGGTGATATTGCCATTATGGCCAACGGAGCCGGTATCACCATGGCCACTCTAGACATTATCCAGCACTATGGTGGCCGGCCGGCTAATTTCTTGGACGCGGGAGGAGGAGCTGGAGTAGAAACGACTGCCCGGGCCTTAGAAATCCTTCTGGCTACGAATCCCAAAGTGATATTCATCAATATTTTCGGAGGCATTACCCGTTGTGATGATGTGGCCAATGCTTTCGTGCAGGTGAAAGAAAAACAGGATATCCCGGTGCCGGTAGTAATCCGTTTGGTGGGGACCAACGAGGAGCTTGGAGTTAAGATATTAAAAGAACACGGCATTGAAGCTTACCGGACTATGGACGAGGCGGCTCGGAAAGCTGTCGAGCTGGCTCGGACCAGTTAGGGAGGGATGTGGAGTGGCGATATATATAGGGGAAAATACGAAGGTAATAGTGCAGGGAATTACGGGAAACCAGGGTTCTTTTCATACCCGGCAGATGCTTGCCTACGGGACAAAAATAGTCGCAGGCGTGTCACCGGGTAAGGGTGGTCAAACCGTAGAAGGAGTTCCGGTGTACGACACGGTAGCTGCGGCCATGGAGGAACACGGGGCCGATGCTTCAGTGTTGTTTATACCTGCCCCTTTTGCCAAGGACGCGGCTTTTGAGGCCATCGACGCGGGTATTAAGGTAGTGGTTATTATTACTGAGCATATTCCTGTCCATGATGAAATGGAAATCATTGCTTTTGCCCGGAGAAGAGGAGTGACGGTTGTAGGGCCCAACACTTTTGGAATCATCTCCTCCGGGAAGTGCAAGATAGGAATTATGCCCAACCAGTTTTTTGTTCCGGGGGAGGTCGGCGTGGTTTCTCGGAGCGGTACCTTAAGTTATGAAATAGTAGCTAATCTTAAGGCCGCCGGTATGGGCACCAGCACCGTAGTCGGGTTGGGCGGTGACCGGGTAGTAGGTCTTAATTTCAAGGATGTGCTGGAAAAGTTCGAGGAGGATGAAGAGACGAAGGCGGTAGTAATGGTGGGAGAAATTGGCGGTTCAGCGGAGGAAGAAGCGGCTGCCTTTATAAAAGAGCACATTAGCAAGCCGGTAGTGGCCTACCTGGCCGGTAAAAGTGCGCCGCCGGGCAAGAGGATGGGACATGCGGGAGCTATAATTGAGCGAGGCAAAGGTACTTTCGAAGGTAAAGTTAAGGCGCTGACGGAAGCGGGAGTGCGGGTTGCCGAATTGCCCTTTGAGGTACCGCAGTTATTGCGGGAAGTCTTGGAATTCCGGGCGCAATAGGAGGGAGTTAAGTTGTTTGACAAAACTAAGCTGGAAGAGTTAGAAGGTCGCGAGCAAAAATGGAAAGATCAGGTAAAAAGTAAGATAGAGCGTTACCCGGAAAGAAGGGAAGAGTTTGAAACGGATTCTAAGATTACGATAGAACGGTTGTATACTCCTGTATCATTAAAAGATTTCGATTACGGTGAGGACCTAGGATTCCCCGGTGAATATCCTTTTACGCGCGGCGTACAGCCGACTATGTACCGGGGTCGTCTGTGGACCATGCGGCAGTACGCCGGTTTCGGTACGGCGGAAGAGACTAACCAGCGGTTCAAATATCTGCTGGAACAGGGACAAACGGGCCTGAGCGTGGCTTTTGATCTTCCCACTCAGATTGGATACGATTCCGACCATATGCTGGCACGGGGAGAAGTAGGGAAAGTAGGCGTGGCAATTGATTCCCTGCAGGACATGGAGACCCTGTTTGATGGAATCCCCCTCGACCAGGTGAGTACCTCCATGACCATTAATGCTCCTGCAGCCATTATTCTAGCTATGTATATTGCGGTAGCTGAAAAGCAGGGTGTGCCTCCTCATAAGTTGAAGGGAACTATCCAAAATGACATTCTCAAAGAATACGTGGCCCGGGGTACATATATCTTCCCGCCGGGGCCTTCTATGCGGTTGATTACTGATATCTTTGCCTATTGTGCCAAGAATGTGCCTAACTGGAACACCATTAGCATAAGCGGCTATCACATTCGAGAGGCTGGGTCCACTGCCGTTCAGGAAATAGCCTTTACCCTGGCCAACGGGATCGCTTACGTCCAAGCAGCAATTGACGCAGGACTGGACGTTGACCAGTTTGCACCTCGCCTATCCTTCTTCTTCAATGCTCATTTAAACTTTTTCGAAGAAATCGCTAAATTCCGGGCGGCTCGGCGGATTTGGGCAAAGATAATGAAAGAAAGATTCGGCGCTAAGAACCCCAGGTCCATGATGCTTCGCTTCCATACTCAGACGGCAGGATGCACCCTGACGGCTCAGCAACCCAGCGTTAATATTATACGAGTGGCATTCCAGGCTCTTAGTGCTGTTTTAGGTGGTACCCAATCCCTGCATACCAACTCCTACGATGAGGCTCTGGCTCTGCCCAGCGAGGAATCGGTATTGATAGCGCTGCGTACCCAGCAGGTCATTGCCCACGAGATAGGGGTAACGGATACGGTCGATCCTCTGGGCGGCTCCTACTTTATAGAATCTTTGACTAATCAAATTGAAGAGAATGTATGGAAATATATCGAGGAAATCGATAAAATGGGCGGAGCGCCGAAGGCCATTGAGAAAGGTTATATGCAGAAGGAGATTCAAGATAGCGCTTACCGATACCAGCAGGCAGTAGAGAGTGGGGAAAAGGTAGTTATCGGCGTTAACAAATTTAAGATGAAGGAAGAACCACCCAAAGGGCTGTTAAAAGTTGACCCGGCAGTGGTAGAAAGGCAGATTGAAAAACTGAAAAAACTAAAAGAAGAGAGAGATCCCAGACAAGTAGCAGAAGCGTTGAAACATTTGCGTTCTGCCGCTTGCAGCGATGAGAATCTGATGCCGGCCATTTTGGAAGCGGTTAAAGCTTATGCTACCCTGGGTGAAATTTGTAATGTGCTGCGGGAGGTTTTCGGAGAGTACCAGCAGCAGATAGTGGTGTAGCCCTTAAAATCTTAGAAAAGACGAGTGCGAGGAGGGGACAGGTGTGAGCGAAAAACCTATTCGGGTTCTAATTGCTAAAGCAGGACTGGACGGCCACGACCGAGGAGCCAAGGTTATTGCCCGGGCTTTAAGGGATGCCGGGATGGAGGTTATCTACACCGGGCTGAGGCAGACGCCGGAACAAATAGTGGAAACAGCTATTCAAGAGGACGTCCAGGTTATCGGCATAAGCAGTTTATCCGGGGCCCATATGCATCTTTTCCCGCCGGTGGTGGAGTTGTTGCGTGAGAAAGGTATTCATGACGTGTTGGTAATTGGTGGAGGCATCATACCGGAGGAAGATATTCCTTATTTGAAGGAAGCAGGAATTGCCGAAGTCTTCACTCCGGGTACACCGACTTCTGCTATCATAAAATATATCCGTGAACATGTAGGCTCCACTTCTGAGGAGTGAGTTGCCCCAGGCAATGGTGGGCTGAAAGGAGAAATAGTACGGTGTTCAAGGAGGGAGATGTCTATGGTATTGAAAATTGACCACGTGGGGATAGCGGTAAAAAGTATTGAAGAGGCGCGGAAATTATATGAAGATGTCTTGGGTTTGAAAATAACGGAAACGGAAGTAGTTCCGGAACAAAAAGTTAAGGTGGCTTTCCTGCCGGTGGGCGACAGTGAGGTTGAGCTTCTGGAATCTACGGAACCTGATGGCCCGGTGGCGAAATTTATAGAAAAAAACGGCGAGGGGATTCAGCACATTGCCTTTAGGGTGGAAAACATTGAAGAAAAACTGGAGGAACTGAAGAAAGAGGGGATCAGGCTCATTGATGAAAAGCCTCGACGCGGGGCCGGGGGAGCGAAAATTGCTTTTCTTCACCCTAAAGTTACCCACGGAACTTTAATTGAGTTATGTGAACGAGATTAAGGCCGGGAGGTGACAGAGGTGGCAATGGAAGACATGATAAAATTGCTGGCAGAGAAGAAAGCAAAGATCCTTCAGGGTGGCGGCGAAAAACGAGTCAAAAAACAGCACGAGGCGGGAAAGTTGACCGCGCGGGAGAGAATAAAACTTTTACTAGATGAGGGGAGTTTCGTCGAAATAGACCAATTTGTTACTCACCGCTGCACGGAGTTTGGTATGGACCAGGTGGAGGCTCCCGGGGAAGGAGTAGTTACCGGTTACGGTACTATAGACGGCAGGCTGGTATATGTATATGCCCAAGACTTCACGGTGATAGGCGGAACCTTAGGAGAAATGCATGCTGCTAAGATCTGTAAAGTACTTGATATGGCCATGAAGATGGGTGCTCCGGTAATTGGAATGAACGACTCCGGAGGCGCCCGCATACAGGAAGGAGTAGATGCTTTAAACGGATACGGCGAGATATTCAAGCGAAATACCCTGGCTTCCGGTGTTATACCGCAAATATCGGTGATCATGGGTCCCTGCGCAGGTGGTGCAGTCTACTCGCCTGCCCTGACGGACTATATTTTCATGGTAGAAGGGACCAGTCAGATGTTCATTACCGGTCCGCAGGTTATAAAGGCAGTAACGGGAGAAGAGATAAGCGTAGAGGAACTAGGCGGAGCTCGTACCCATAATCAAATCAGCGGAGTAGCCCATTTTCAGGCCCAAAGCGAAGAAGAGTGCGTAATGATGATTAAACGGTTGTTGAGCTTTATACCGTCCAATAACCTGGAAGATCCACCGGTTGTGGAATGCACCGATCCCGTCGATCGTTGCGACGAGGGATTACGGGAAGTCGTTCCCGACGATCCCAACAAACCATACGACGTGCGCGACGTAATAGTGCCGATAATTGATAACGGGGATTTCTTTGAAATCCACCAGGGTTGGGCGCAGAACATAATCATAGGATTTGGACGGTTGAACGGTAGGACCGTAGGGATTATAGCCAATCAGCCGAAAGTACTGGCGGGGTGCCTGGATATCAATGCTTCCGACAAGGCTTCCCGGTTTGTACGGTTTTGCGATGCGTTTAACATACCATTGCTGACTCTAGTGGATACACCGGGATATCTGCCGGGGACGGAACAGGAGTATGGAGGAATAATTCGTCACGGGGCGAAGCTCCTTTATGCTTACTCGGAAGCTACGGTACCTAAGCTCACTCTGGTATTGCGCAAGGCATATGGTGGAGCATACCTGGCCATGTGCGCCAAAGCGCTGGGAGCAGACCAGGCATTTGCGTGGCCTTCGGCGGAAATCGCAGTCATGGGTCCAGAGGGAGCGGCCAACATTATCTTCCGGAAAGAGATACAGGCCGCCGATAATCCTCCGGAGGTCCGACAGCAAAAGATACAGGAATACCGGGAAAAATTTGCCAATCCCTATGTAGCCGCCTCCCGTGGATTTATAGATATAGTACTCGATCCTAAGGAGACGCGCCCGTATCTCATCAAAGCCCTGGAAACCTTATTGACCAAACGGGAGAACAGACCGGGCAAAAAACACGGGAACATACCGGTTTAAGAAGGGGGAATTCATGGGTGGACAACATAACGCTAGGTCTAACTATGACCGTCATTGGTATGGGTGTTGTGTTTTCGGTGCTGGCATTGCTCTGTATAATGCTCATCTTTACCAATAAGCTTTTTGATTACTTCGAAGCTAAGAAGCAAGCCGCTGGTGAACCGGCGGAAAAGGAAAGGCCAGTTTCCTTAGCGGAAAAAAGTGCTACTGTTAACCCGGAACCTGTCCAGCAGGAGACGGTGCCGGATATGGAGGCAACTCCAGCAAATCCAGGTCTCAATCCCAAGACGGTAGCCGCTATAATGGCCGCCGTATCTGTGTACGTGGGTCAACCGGCGGAAAAGTTTAGGCTGACCGCAGTACGGCATTTATCAACAGCGGCAGGGCAGGGAATGGTCTGGGCAAGTGCCGGCAGACAGGAATTGATTTTAGCCAGGCAGGAAATTTTGAATAGAAAGGGGAGTCGAAAAAGATGAGAAAATTTCGCGTAAGCGTTAACGGAGAAATCTTTGAAGTTGAAGTAGAAGAAATAAGCGGTGAGGGCGCGGCGGCAGCGGCTAGCAAGCCGGCACCGAAGCCGGCGACTTCGCCACCGAAGCTACACGCGGTACCCAGTACTCCCAAGCCGGCGGCTGCCAAACCTGCCGAACCTCCCAAGCCCAAGGCGGCGGCAGGACCGGGGGAAAAGGTTACGGCTCCTCTACCCGGTACTATACTGGATATCAAAGTTTCCGTAGGACAGAATGTTAATGCCGGCGATGTACTGGTAATTTTAGAAGCCATGAAGATGGAAAATGAGATAACTGCCCCTGTAGGCGGAAAGGTCAATGAGATCCTGGTGAGCAAAGGACAGACCGTTAACGCGGGAGATGTAGTGATAGTTATAGGCTAGAGGAGGGAACAAGACGATGCTGTTGGAGTGGATAAGCAAATTTGTAACTAACTATGTAGGGCTGAGTCATCTCACTATCGGACAGCTAGGTATGATAGCCATTGGGATAACCCTTATCTATCTAGCCATAGCTAAGCACTTTGAACCGCTGCTTCTGATACCTATAGGTTTCGGTATAATCCTTGGCAACATTCCCATATCGGGGATACTGCGGGAGCCTACGGGAAGTCTTTTCGGCGGATTGCTCCACTACCTAGGGCTGGGCACCTGGCTGGGTATTTACCCGCCGCTCATCTTTTTGGGCATTGGGGCCATGACGGATTTTGGTCCCATGATTGCCAATCCGGTGAGCATCCTGTTGGGGGCGGCGGCCCAATTGGGTATATTTACCAGTTTTCTAGGTGCCCTTTTTATGGGGTACACACCGGCGGAAGCAGGTTCAATTGGTATCATTGGTGGGGCTGACGGACCTACTGCTATATATACCGCGGCTCGTATGGCCCCACACCTGTTGGCTCCTATAGCGGTGGCCGCTTACTCCTATATAGCTCTGGTTCCGATGATTCAACCGCCGATTATCAAGCTGATGACCTCCCGGGAAGAACAGGCCATCATGATGGAGCAACTGAGGCCGGTTTCTAAAGTGCAGAAGATAATGTTTCCTGTCTTAGTAGTAATATTGGTCGGTCTACTTGTCCCCACTGCTTTACCGTTGGTGGGAATGCTGATGCTCGGTAATCTTCTTAAAGAATGCGGCGTTACCGACCGACTGTACAAGACCGCTGCCAACGAGCTAATGAACATTGTAACTATCTTTCTTATGGTGACGGTAGGGGCTAGCGCTACCGCAGAGCGGTTCTTCACCTGGCAGTTTATTGGTATCCTGTTACTGGGGTTAGCAGCTTTTATTCTCAGCACAGTCGGTGGTCTGATATTCGGAAAGATTCTCTGTAAGCTCACCGGAGGCAAGATCAATCCCATCATAGGCGCAGCAGGGGTGTCAGCTGTACCGGAAGCGGCACGGCTTTCTCAGAAAATCGGGCGGGAGGCCAACCCTAAGAATTTTCTACTTATGCATGCTATGGGTCCTAACGTAGCAGGAACCATAGGTTCTGCCGTAGCAGCGGGAGTACTAATGGCTATGCTGAGTTAGAATCTAATTTATAAAAATTAGAATAATAATGAAATTTTTCAAATTTTTATAATTAAAGGCAGGAATGCCGGAATACAATGCCGAATAACTGAATTATAAAAGGGATAAACTGGCCTAGGTGCAGGTAGGATACCTGGCCAGTTTCTTTTATCCCTGAAAACTCTCTTGGATGGGAGGGGAAGGCATGAAGAAGGTGAGCTATGAACAGGTGGTAGAAGCGGTAGCCCGATTGTGCAAAGAAAGCAACTATTTTTTGGGAGAGGACGTAAAAGCAGCTTTTGTCGAGGCATTGGAAAAAGAAGAGTCGCCTACCGGTAAGGATATTCTACGCCAATTGATAAAGAACGCTGAAATAGCTGCCGCGGAAGAAGTGCCAATGTGCCAAGATACGGGCGTAGCGGTAGTCTTCTTAGAGGTAGGACAGGACGTTCAGGTCGAAGGCGGTTACCTCTACGATGCGATTCAAGAAGGGGTGCGAAAGGGGTATACGGAAGGGTACCTGCGGAAATCTATGGTAGAAGATCCATTTAACCGGAAAAATACGGGAGATAACACACCGGCGATTATTCATACCCGTATTGTCCCCGGAGACAAGTTGAAGATTACGGTAGCTCCCAAAGGGGGCGGTAGCGAGAACATGAGTGCGATAGCGATGCTGCCTCCGGCAGCCGGGTTAGAAGGAGCAAAAAAATTTATCGTGGATACAGTACGCAAGGCGGGCCCCAATCCCTGTCCGCCGATAGTGGTGGGAGTGGGCATCGGAGGCAATTTTGAGAAGGCGGCTCTAATGGCCAAGGAAGCGTTACTTCGTCCCTTGGGCCAGCCCAATCCTTCGCCGGAAGTGGCTGCCTTGGAAAAGGATCTTCTGGAGGAAATAAACAAGCTGGGAATCGGTCCCCAAGGGTTAGGGGGGCGCACCACGGCCCTGGCTGTTCATGTGGAAATACATCCGTGTCATATTGCCAGTCTGCCAGTGGCGGTTAATATTAACTGCCATGCCAGCCGGCATAAGAGCATATCCCTTTAGGAGGTGACAGTGGTGGCTGACAGGTATATTACCCCTCCTTTAACCGATGAGATGGTAGAAGAGCTAAGGATTGGCGATCAGGTTTATATTTCCGGGGTTTTGTATACCGCCCGGGATGCTGCTCACAAGCGATTGGTTGAACTGTTGGATGCTGGGAAGCCGCTGCCGGTAGACCTGAAAGGACAGATCATATATTATGTAGGACCTTCGCCGGCAAAACCGGGACAGGTAATCGGCTCCGCCGGGCCCACTACCAGTTACCGGATGGATGCTTATGCTCCGCGTTTGTTGGAAATAGGACTTAAAGGAATGATAGGGAAAGGCTCCCGCAACCAAGAGGTTAAGGACGCTATAGTAAGGCACAAGGGGGTATATTTTGCGGCGGTTGGTGGTGCCGCGGCTTTGATCAGCAAATGTATCAAGAAAGCGGAAGTAATAGCCTACCCGGACTTAGGGCCAGAGGCTATCCGGCGTTTAGAAGTTGAAAACCTTCCGGTAATTGTAGTAAACGATGCTCACGGTGGTGACCTCTACGAAGAAGGGGTCAAAAAATACGGAATACCTACCTGAAGAGGTGAAACAGAATGTCTTTGAAAGAAGAGGCTCTGAGGTTACATAAAGAAAAAGTAGGTAAGATTGAAGTAATTAGCAAGGTGTCTGTTAATAGTACCAAAGATCTGAGTCTTGCCTATACGCCTGGAGTGGCGGAACCTTGTAAGGAAATTCATGCCGATACGGTGAAAGTCTACGATTATACGACTAAGGGCAATATGGTGGCGGTTGTAACCGATGGAACAGCGGTATTAGGGCTTGGAGATATTGGACCGGAAGCAGCCCTCCCGGTTATGGAAGGGAAGGCGGTTCTTTTTAAGGCTTTTGCGGGGGTCGATGCTTTTCCCATTTGTCTCCGTACCAAAGATGTGGATAAGATTGTAGAAACGGTAAAACTGCTGGAACCAAGTTTTGGAGGAGTTAACCTAGAGGATATAGCTGCTCCCGCCTGCTTTGAGATAGAGCGAAGGTTAAAAGAAGAGATCAATATACCTGTTTTTCATGATGACCAGCATGGTACTGCCGTAGTAGCGATGGCCGGTTTAGTAAACGCGCTGAAAATTGTTAACAAAAAGCTTGATCAAATCAAGGTGGTTACCAACGGGGCCGGTGCGGCTGGGATAGCTATAATCAAGCTACTTCTCAGTATGGGAGTAAAAGATGTGATTATGTGTGACCGGAGCGGGATTATTTACGAAGGTCGGAAAGAAGGCATGAACCCGGCCAAGGAGGAAATTGCCCGAGTTACCAACCGTGGAAAGTTGTCTGGAACCCTAGCTGACGCGCTGAAAGGAGCGGACGTATTTATCGGTGTGTCGGGCCCCAATCTGCTAACTCAGGATATGGTCCGTTCGATGGCTAAAAACGCCATTGTGATGGCTATGGCCAATCCCGTTCCGGAAATTATGCCCGACCTGGCTAAAGAGGCGGGGGCAGCAGTGGTATGTACGGGCCGTTCCGATTTCCCCAATCAGGTTAACAATGTACTGGCCTTCCCCGGTATATTCCGGGGTGCCCTGGACGTACGGGCTACCGATATTAACGAAGAGATGAAGGTAGCTGCTGCCTATGCAATTGCCGGTTTAATCAGTGATGAAGAACTGGACAGGGAGTATGTTATTCCTAAAGCATTCGATCCGCGGGTGGCACCGGCGGTTGCGGCGGCGGTAGCCGAAGCAGCCATGAAGAGCGGTGTGGCTCAAATTCAGGTTGAACCGGAAAAAATTGCAGAGCGGACACGGAAATTGGCTGCGGTTAAATAATATATCATATCCAAGGCCTGCAGGGAGCAGGTCTTATTTTTTTAAGACTAAATAATGGTAATAACCTTGTCTGATTGGATCTCTCAGTATACAATTAAGACAGAATCGGGAGGGGATGGGAAGCGGAATGCGCACTTATGCCGTAGTAGATTTGGAGACTACGGGCAACAATCCTGCCGTCCATGAAATCATTGAGATAGCAGTAGTGAAAATAGTTGACGGAGTAGTTTCCGATGAGTTTACTACCTTAGTTAGACCGTCTGGCCCTATTCCTTTTTTCATCCAGCGTCTAACCGGGATTACTGATCAGATGGTAGAGGAGGCTCCTGAGGTAAGGGAAGTTTTATCTCACTTCTGGCAGTTTGTCGGTGATACAGTGCTGGTTGCTCATAATGCTGCGTTCGATCTAGGCTTTCTGGGTAAATATTCTGTAACCGGTGTTACAAATAAAGTGTTAGATACGCTTGAATTGTCTCGTATATTGCTCCCGACCTTAACCAGCCACCGTCTGGTTGACCTGGTTAAATATTACCGGATCTCGGTTGAAGGACTACACCGGGCTTTGAAAGACGCCAGGGTAACCGCCGATATTTTTTTGAAGTTATTGCAGGAGGCGGAAGAACTCCCACTCCCGGTGCTGGATCTCATAAACCAGACACTGGCCAATGAGGAAGCAGAGCTTCGCGAAGTTTTCCGGCAGGCGTATAGAAAAGCAGCCGGTCAATTTCCCCCAATGCCCGTCCGGGGTTCAGAAAAGAAATACTTATTTTTTAGCTCCGAAAAAGCGACGGATGAATTTCCGTTTGAAAGCACGAGGCAGACAAATGAGAGATATTTCCTGCCGGACGAGGAATTAGCGGAATTGTTACGCCCCGGCGGCCTCATGGCTGAAAAGTTTCCCGCCTATGAGTACCGGCAACAACAGGAAGAGATGCTGCTGGCTATTAGCAGGGCCTTTAACCAAAAAAAGCACCTGGTAGTGGAAGCAGGAACTGGTACGGGGAAGTCACTCGCTTACCTTATACCGGCGGCGGTATGGGCGGTAAACACGGGAGAGAGGGTCGTGGTGGCCACTCATACCATAAACTTGCAGGAACAACTATTGGAGAAGGACATTCCGGTACTCAAAGATGTTCTTTCCCTGCCTGTTGAAGCAGCCCTAGTTAAAGGGCGCAATAATTACCTGTGCCTGCATAAATGGGAAGCACTGGGAGAAGAGATGGGGAAGTTACCTTGGGAAGAAAAGGTGTTTTTCCTGTCTCTTGCCGTCTGGCTGTCCAGGACGTCCAGTGGTGACCGCGGAGAGATAGGACTGGAACAGAACAAGCTTTGGCAGCAAGTGGGTGCAGACAGTGCGTCTTGTCTCGGGCCTGAATGTCATTGGTATAAACATTGGTGTTTTGTCACCAGAGCCCGTAGAAAAGCAGAGAAAGCTGATTTGCTGGTGGTAAATCATTCGGTTATGTTAAGCGATATAGAAGCAGACACTCGTTTCCTGCCGGATTATCGGTATCTAATAATAGATGAAGCCCACCATTTAGAGGACGCGGCTACGGAGCAGCTCGGTGTGACCTTGAGGTTGTCTGAAATATTAAGTCGTCTATCCGAAGTTGCTAAAAATCTTTATGCTTTAAAACGGGTTAAGCTGAAAGACAACCCTTCGCAAAAGGAGCTCGAAAACGGAAGAGATACTGGACCAATAACGGCCTGCTTGGAAGAAGCCACCAAGCAGGGAGAGAATTTGGCGAAAGCGCTTAACCAGCTTTTTGCCCACTTAAAAGAACTCTGTCTGAAGTATAGTCCCGATAAGGGGTCGGCATTTTGGAATTATCAATTGCGTATCACGCAGAAGATAAGAGCAGTACCCTTATGGTCTCTGGTTAGGGAAAGCTGCGAAACCGTTACCCTGAACCTCCGGAAAATGGATAAGCTTTTGCGGGAACTGACTGCCTACCTGGAGAAAACAGACAATATTTCTGACCGTGTGTCGGCTAGGAAATTTGCGCCATGTCTTACTTTGGGAAGTCAGCTGTGCCGGGAGATTGAGGATAAAATAAACCTTTGCCTAGCAGATGAAGACAGAGAATATGTGTGTTGGATCGAGGCTCCGGTGCATGGAGAGGAAGAGACTACTTTGAGAAGTGCTCCGGTAAACGTAGGCCCTCTGCTTGCGGAGAAGATTTACCGGACCAAGGATACGGTAATTTTCACTGCCGCCACCCTTTGCGTTGGCGGGTCCTTTGACTATTTTATGAGCAGGGTAGGCCTGGACCTGTTGGCTGGGAGAGAAAGGGAACGGGTGGAAACTCTTAAACTGGATTCTCCCTTTGATTACTCCCGGCAGGTTCTTCTGTGTGTTGTTAAAGATCTGCCACCGCCGGCAGCAGTTTTAGAAGATTCTTACATGGTAGCTATATCCCAGCTGCTGATAGATATATTCACGGCCACGAAGGGAAGGGGATTGGCCCTGTTTACCTCTCATCAAATGCTACGGAAATGCTATTTCATGATTAAAGAAAAGTTGGAAGAAAGAGGGGTGGGTGTACTGGGCCATAATATTGACGGCAGCAGGTGGAGACTGATTGAAAAAATGACTGCCGATCCCCAAACGGTAATATTGGGCTCCAGTAGTTTCTGGGAGGGAGTAGATTTACCCGGTAGCCTGCTCCGTTGTGTAGTTATCGTTAAGCTGCCTTTTATGTCTCCCACACTTCCCACCGTAGCCGCCCGATTAGAAGCACTGGAGCGGCAAAGGATCAACAGCTTTTATAATTACAGCCTTCCCCAAGCCATTATCAGGTTGCAGCAGGGATTTGGACGGCTGATCCGGCGGAAGAACGATCACGGAGCGGTGGTTATCTTGGATCAAAGAATTTTAAGTAAGGGGTACGGTAAAAAGTTATTAGAATCCCTACCCTTAAGGGATTATTATCTCTGCGACCGGGCCTCGGTAGGCCATACCGTTGGTTCCTGGATAAAAAAGAAGGAGAAAAACTAGCTGTCGAAAATTTTATAGTTTAGGAGGAATTCACCAGTCGAAGTCGAAAAAACTATTAGGACAGGAAAAAGTTTGTTTACATTTGGCGGGGTGGGATTAAATTGGCTATTTATGGGCATTTTAGGGATTATTTTCGGTATATTCCCATTGATTGTAGTGCATTGGCTAATTTACCGGACAGAGATTTCTATCGCCTTACTGCTTTGGAAATTATAAAAGGTTTGGCCAAATTTCCTGAAATTGACCGTGTGCTAAATATCCCTCTACCTGAAAGCAAAGAAAGCTTTGGCAGTTTTTTGGAAGGGTTGGAAGAAGTGGTTAGGAATAATTGCAACCCGGTACTTATAGTTATGCAGAATTCTCACCAATTGGCGGACGGCAGGTTGGAAAACCTAACAGCTTTATTTCACCCCGGACGGTTTCCTTCCGGATGCTCCCCACGTATTGGGCTCGTTTTTCAGGAGGCTGATGTTTAGATTGAACTGAAGTGCCTAAATTTAATATACTGAAAACTAAGGATAGATATATTTCTATCCTTAATTTTTTACCTTTATAAAAAGTATATTCGCATATTTATAATTATTATATACGTAAGAACAGGTTCGTTAAGAATACAATAGGAAGCTATAACAGGAGCAGATTTATTGGTATCAACCACCGGTTTAAGGCCGGCGGACTAGGCACCGCCGATTCGGTAAAATAGAGGGAGGTGGAATGAATGTCGCTGGTGGTATGTCCTCAATGTGGCCGGGAAGTAGACCAAGATGATATGTACCAGGTGAATGGGCAGGAAATGTGCGACGATTGTGCCCTTGAGCGGCAGAACATACCTAAGCCCTGTGACGTTTGGGCCGTTCGGATTGCCACCAACACCAGGAAAAGTATGGGGATGCGGGGTACAGAAGGACTTACGGACAGACAAAAGGCTATTTACGAATTTATTAGCTCTCAAAAGGGAGCAACGCTAGAGCAACTGAAGCAAAAATTTAGTCTTACGGAAAACGAAATACGTAAAGAAATTGCCGTTTTACGGCATTGTGAACTGGCCCGGGCTCATAAGAGGGGAAACGATATATACTTTGTACCCTGGGATTATAAAGAAGAATAAGGAATCGTTAGGCGCCTTTCTATTCACGTTTTTACCCCAAGTCTAATATGATATAGAGAAATAACCTGATAAGGGGTGAAAGCTGTGAGAGTTTACTTTATTCCCTTGCCAAAATTCTTGAGAAATTTTTTAAAGAAGGCATTGCGTCAGGGATAAGCAGGGAGGGAGAGTAAATTTTACTCTCTCTTTTTTCTTACGGTTTGGGGAGAACTATTTTCCGGGAGGGATAAATGTTGGCCGGGCAGTCCAAAGTATCCTTCCGCATCGTTTTAGGCTGTGTTTTTATTTTGGCGGGGGGCATCCTTATTCTCATTTATAACCTAATATTGTCAACGCGGTAACGGGAAAATATAATACCTAGATCAGCGGAAGGATATTCCAGCTATGCCTCCAACTCCTCCTGCGAGAACGCAATAAAAAAGCTTTTTCAATACCACGATTGCTGACATTTGATTACCGGCTAGCACGGTTAAGAGAAGTAGCAAGATAAAAAAGGCAGTTCCAACGGACATTCCCTGCAGAAGTCCCCGCGATCCGGCAGATTTGGCAGCCACAGATCCGCCTAATAAAGTGCTGGTTACCAGAATGACGGTAGAAATGGAAGGCAGGTAGTTTTCCTGAAGAGAAGTGAAATAAAATACTGCTCCGGCGGTGACAGAGAGAATAGTGGAGGTAAACAAGGATACTACCAATCCTTTACCTACAGGGAAAAATATTTCAATCTTCCCATCGGCTACCACCTCAACACACCTCCTTGAGTTTTTAATAAATCTTATGCGGAACCCCTCTAAATAATAACGGAAAATAACGTTTCCGGCTCTAAGGGGCCGGGTTTTTCTTTCTCTAATTAACAGGGATTTGTCGAAGGTTATCGAATAATTATTAATAAATTTAGTTGGCAAAAATAACCTTCTACGGCATATCTGGTGTTTTACCCAATAGTATTTATGCTAGAGGAGGATTGAGAGAGAAGGCATGAATCTCAGAATTGGCTATCCGGCAACTCTCAGTTATTATACCTATTTTCCCTTCTGGAAAGCGTTTTTCGAGCAACTGGGATGTTCATTTATTGTTTCTCCTCCTACTACCAAGGCTATATTAGACCAGGGAGTAAGAGAAACAGTTAGCGATGCGTGTGTCCCTATCAAATTGTTCCATGGGCATGTATTAGCCTTGAAAGATAAGGTTGATTATCTGTTCCTTCCCCGCATGGTCAGCGTTACCCGCTTTTCTACTTTTTGTCCCAAGTTCTTAGGGCTTCCCAACATGGTTAGGTATTCTATTGACCATTTACCTAAGCTTATCGATGACCGAATTGATCTGAAAAAGGGCAGAATGGAGCTTTTTCGTGTATGTCAAAAAATTGGGCGAAGATTAGGATGTACTTTTGGAAGTATATGCAGGGCCTACGTGTCAGCCATTAACATTCATAAACGCTACGAAAAATTACTTTGGAAAGGATTCCGGCCCAGTGAGGGCATGGTACTCTGTTTTCAAAAGCAGGGAAGGATTCCTGAGAAAGTACCGGCAACCGGTGGTATTGAACTGGCCGTTCTGGGATATCCTTATGAAGTTTACGATCCGTATGTAAGTGTTGGTTTATTAAAAAAATTGGATCAGATGGGTTGCCGGGTCTGGACGGTGGAGATGGTACCGCGACGCGACCTGTATCAATTTCGCAAAGTGCTTCCCAAAAATTTGTTTTGGTACTACAGCAACCGGGTGATCTGGGCCACCTATTACTATCTGAAGCGAGGAAATATCGACGGTTTAATCCATGTTACCGCCTTTGGATGTGGTCCTGATGCCATGGTAGGCAAACTGATGGAGCTGGAGGCGAGGAAACGGGGTGTGCCTTTTATGACCCTGACCATCGACGAACATACGGGAGATGCAGGAGTTCAGACCAGGCTGGAAGCCTTTGTGGACATGATCAAATACCGGAGGGAGAGGCATTGAAAATAAGTTTTCCTTACATGGGGACTTCCCACATAGCTTTCAAACACTTAATAAACAGCTTAGGGCATGAAGCAATTGTACCGCCAAAGCCCAGTAAGGAGACCTTGAGTCTTGGGGTTCAACATGCTCCAGAGTTTGCCTGTATTCCTTTTAAACTGTTGTTGGGTACCTACCTACAGGTTTTGGAGCGGGGAGCCGAAATGATTATTACTTCCGGGGGAGTAGGTCCCTGTCGGGCTGGGTTATACGGAATGCTTCATCAAAAAATTCTGGAAAGCCTGGGCTATAAGTTCAAGATGCTGGTTTTTGAACCTCCGCTAAAAGGCCCCATTGATTTCATTAACAAGATACGCAGAGTTTTGAGACCGGCCGGAGTTTCCTGGCGACAGTTTATTAAAATATTTAAGACCTCTTGGACAAAACTGGTCACTTTGGATGAAGTGGAAATATTATCTCATCAGATACGACCTTACGAAATAAATCGAGGTGAAACCTCCCGGGTATTCGAGAAGTGCCTCAAAATTATTGATGAAGCCGATACCAGGGAAGAAATTTTGGAGGCGAAAGAGGAGTCTTTTCGTCTGCTCAAGAGTATCCCCCAGGATTCTTCCCGCAAGCCTCTCAGGGTCGGCATTATTGGTGAAATTTATGTGGTGTTGGAGCCATTCATTAACATGGATATTGAAAAAACTCTAGGGGAAATGGGAGTACAAACTCACCGTTCTATTTATCTTACCGATTGGACAAGGGATAATACTTTGTTTGATGGGGAGAAGGATATAAAGAAGGCGGCCAGGCCGTATTTGGATCAACTTATCGGAGGGCACGGCTTGAACAGCATAGGAGAAGCCGTCCTCTACGCTAAAAACGGCTACGATGGAATTGTTCATTTGGCCCCCTTTACTTGTGTTCCGGAAATAGTAGCCAAAAGCATCCTACCCCAAATTACCCGGGATTTTGGAATTCCCATTTTAACGTTATTTTTGGATGAACAGACGGGGAAAGCAGGCATTCAAACCCGGTTGGAAGCTTTTGTAGATCTGCTGCATCAGAGGCGGGCCGTTATGGAGGTGAGCTTGTCTTGAACGTATATTTGGGCATAGATGTAGGTTCTGTCAGTACCAACATAGCTGTTATTGATGAAAAGGAAGAGGTTCTCACCACGCTTTACATCCGCACGCAAGGCCAGCCTATAGCGGCTGTAAAAAGGGGATTAAAAATGGTGAGGGAGCAATTGCCGGAAAACATCAACGTTCGAGGGGTAGGTGCTACCGGTAGTGCCCGTTATTTAACAGGAGTTCTAGTTGGGGCAGATGTGATTAAGAATGAGATTACGGCTCATGCTGTGGCGGCTTCGAAATATGTGCCCGACGTCAGGACGGTAATTGAAATTGGGGGGCAGGATTCCAAAATAATCATTCTACGGGAGGGAGTAGTAACAGATTTTGCTATGAACACGGTCTGCGCTGCCGGAACCGGATCCTTTCTTGATCAGCAGGCGGCACGCTTGAATATTCCCATTGAGGAATTTGGTAGTTACGCTTTGAAATCAAAAACGCCGGTCCGGATAGCCGGGAGATGTTCGGTTTTTGCTGAATCGGACATGATACACAAACAACAAATGGGACATAATTTGGAAGATATAATTGCGGGTCTCTGCGAAGCCCTGGTACGAAATTATCTCAACAACATTGGCAAAGGTAAGGAAATATTACCGAAGGTTGTGTTTCAAGGGGGAGTGGCCGCTAACGAAGGAATGCGGGCGGCTTTTGAAAAGGCGCTGAATACGGAAGTTATAGTCCCCCAATACTACAATGTCATGGGGGCATTGGGAAGTGCCCTGTTAGCGAAAAAGGAAGCGCCCAGCAAAGGCGGCACTTCGTTTCGAGGTTTTTATGTAAGCGATGTACCTTTTCGGGCTTCCAGCTTTGAGTGTAAGGGATGTCCCAATCAGTGCGAGGTCATTAATATATTTATCGAAGAACGACTGGCAGCGCGCTGGGGGGACAGGTGCGGGAAATGGGAGGTGTTGTAGAGAGGAGGGATAGAGGAAGGGTAAGCGGGGAAAACTGTTATCATTGAAGGCCTGGGGAAAATACCTTGCGACTAGGGGGGGTTTTATGCGCGAGAGTACCTTTTCGTTTTGGGAGGATGCTGATTTTAATGCTCTGCGAGACGAGCCGCTTTTACCTGGAGAGGACGCCTGGCATAGTGGGAATGTAGAGAAAACTTATGAATCTTGGTACATTGAGGCGGTATTGGATAAGGGTTATGTGTTAGGGGTTACGTTTGCCACTAAAGGCTTGAAAAAACTACCCTCTCCTCTTGAACCTCAATTGAAGGTAGATCTGGTTACTCCGGAAGGAACAAGGGAAACCTTGGTACAGCATTTCACCAAAGAAGATTTCCGGGCTTCAGAGGAATATGTAAGCCTGGAAATGGGAACAAACCGCTTTGCAGGAACTTTTCCGGAATATCGTTTGCAGGTGACCAGTTCGGAAGTTAGCCTTGATCTTCAATTCACTGCCGAAGTGCCGGGGTGGAAACCGGGGAGAGGTCGGGTAGCTTATGCCGACAAAGGTAAGAAATTTCTGCAGTGGGTAGTTCCGGTACCCAGGGCTTCCGTGGCGGGGAATATCTCGGTGAAAGGACAAAAAGAAGAAGTCTCGGGATTGGGTTATTACCATTACCTGTATACTAATTTTTATCTTCCCGAAATTTTGTCCCGTACTATTTGGGCACGTGTGTACACTGAAGACTATACGATAATATTCGCCGACATTGTGGGAAGGACATTATTCAGTTACGAGCCGGTCAGGCCTTTCATGTTGGCCCAAAACGAGGTTATGAAACTCAGTACAGGTAATATGGACTTGATGACCCGGGGTCTACAACGGGACCCGCAGACGGGAGCCAGATACCCTCGCGAAATGGTCGTTAAGGTGGCAGGGGAAGTTCCGGTGGAGGTCAGGACAAAGGCTAAGAAAATGCTTTGGGGCCGTTCCGTGGAATCTTCAAGCCGGAAGCCGCTGCTGGCTACCGTTGCTGTAGATGCGAAGGTGTTGCTTTTGACTTATCCGGTTAGCGAGACGGCCGGGCAGGGTGTAATCACCAGTATAGTGTATTGACGTAAAATCCGTGAAATCCCCTTGCGTTGACATGGCACCGGTTTTCGCTTATAATTTAATCAACAATCGTTGTCAATTGTATGAGGTGGGCTGATGAAACATCAACTGGAAGAAATTTACGCAAAATTTCAGCAAAATGATTACAAAATTACCCCCCAGCGACAGGTAATCGTTAAGGCTTTTTTGGAGAACGCGAAAGAACATCTCAGTGCCGAAGAAGTGTATACCATAGTTAAAAAGGAACATCCCGAAATAGGTTTGGCTACCGTTTACCGCACCTTGGACCTGCTGGCAGAATTGGATATTTTACAGAAAATGAACTTTGGGGATGGAAAAAGCAGGTATGAATTTAACGAACAGCATGTACATCATCACCATCATTTAATCTGCTTGAAGTGCGGACGGGTCATTGAGTTTGAAGATGACCTGCTGGAGACGTTGGAAACGGTTATAGAAAAAAAGAATGGTTTCGAAATTGTCGATCATCAGGTAAAGTTTTTGGGTTATTGCCAGGATTGTAAGGAAAATTGAACCTGGGCTGAAGTCACGGGGTACAGGGCTCACCCTGTCAGGAGGTGGGCCATTTTCATTTTGGTAGCTTTTTAGCTGCTGGACTAGCCCATATTATTTCCCCTTTGAAGCAGGGAAAAGTTGAAAGAAAGGCGAAAATATTACCGACTTATGACACAAAAAAACGGATACCGTTAGGAGGTTTCCATGTTCAGGCTGACGGTTAGAGAACAATTTGCAGCAGCCCATCAATTGAAAAATTATGAAGGTAAATGCGCCAGAATTCACGGTCATACCTGGCAGGTTGAGGTGGAGGTAGCCGGTGAAACGTTGGACGAAGCAGGTATGCTGGTAGATTTCAATGAACTTAAAAGAAGCCTGAAAGAGATACTGGAAGATTACGACCACACTCTGCTCAATGAGCTTGCAGACTTCAAAGAGGCTAATCCTACGGCAGAAAACCTGGCTAGAACGATTTATATCCGCATGGCAGCACGGATACCCGAGAAGGTTAAAGTGGTTCAGGTAAGAGTCTGGGAATCGCCCACGGCATGTGCTATCTATCATCCGTAGGAGGGAGAAAATGTCAGCAGTTGTTCTGCTTTCCGGCGGTCTTGATTCCGCTGTTTCTATGGCCATGGCGCTGGAGGAGATGAAGGTTAAAAAAGCCTTAACTTTTGATTACGGGCAGCGGGCTGCTTTGAGGGAAATCGAATCGGCCCGTGCTTTGTGCCGACATTACGGAGTTTCGCACCAAGTTATTGAGTTGAAGTGGCTGGCCGCTCTCGGAGGAAGTGCTTTGGTGGACAGAAGCCGACCGGTTCCTGAAGTTGCTCCTGAAGATCTTGAGGAAAGAGCAGATGAGACAGCGGTTCAGGTATGGGTACCCAATCGGAATGGACTTTTTATTAATATAGGTGCCTGTTTTGCGGAAGCTCTCGACTGTTCGCTGGTGGTTGCCGGTTTTAACCGGGAAGAGGCCCAAAGCTTTCCGGACAATAGCGCAGCGTTTGTGGAGGCGGCTAATCGGTGCCTGCGGTTTTCAACCTTAAACGGCGTTACGGTTAAAAGCTACACGCAAGATATGTCTAAGCGGGAAATTGTCCAAATGGGACGGAAACTTAACCTACCCTTTGAGTATATCTGGAGCTGTTATTATGGTGGTGAGAAAATGTGCGGACGGTGCGAGAGCTGTCAAAGACTAATGCGGGCTCTAGGAGAGAAAGATAGATGAAAAACCTCTGGGTCAAAGAAAAAATTCTTTATGACGGAACGCAACTGGTTTCTCTCTGGGCGTTTCGTAACTGGGGGCTTCAGGGAGACAGTATCGTTGCCTTCCGGGGGCCGTGTCGGGTACTGCTGGAGCATATGGTGGATTTAGAAGATGTTCGCTCCCAAGCAGCTATTTTCAGCGAAGATATGCTCCATTTTATTATTGAACATTTTGATCTGGATTTAGAAAAAACTATCTGGCGTCAGAGGATGTTTATAGTCTTGATTAAAGAAGAACTGGAAAGAAGGTTAGCGGTCAAGCTGAGAAGAGACGGGGACGATCTATACCAAGGACCAAATAAACTTTCCGTGTCTATTGCCACTCTGTCTCCTGTTTCTTCGTTGATTCATGTGGGACTAAACATTATCTCCCGTAATACACCGGTGCCTACGGTTGGTCTGGCAGAGATGGGAATTGAAAATGTGGAAGATTTAGCTCATGCCTGTATGGACAGCTACGTGCGGGAGAACCAGCAGGTAAAGATGGCCCGGTGTAAGGTCAGGGGGGTAGATTAGTTGCGAAGTCCCATATCTGAAGTATTCTCTTCCATTCAAGGTGAAGGGCTTTATGTAGGGCGGCGGCAAATTTTTATCCGTTTTGCCGGCTGTAATTTATCCTGTGCATACTGTGATACGATAGAAAGCCGGTCAGGGAAAGTTAAGTACTGTAATATTGAAGTGAAGCCGGGCTCTGCTCAGTACAGGCAGTTACCCAATCCTCTTTCAGTAGAAGATCTACTGGATAATATAGTTGATTTGCTAGAGTTTCCCCACCATTCAGTCAGTTTGACCGGGGGAGAGCCACTTCTTTACCATCACTTTGTAAGGGAAACGGGTAAGAGATTAAAAGAAAAGGAACAGTTAATTTATTTGGAGACCAACGGTACATTACCGGACCGTCTGGCAGAAGTGCTACCATATGTGGATATTGTGAGTATGGATGTAAAACTCCCGACGCATACGGGAAAGTCGTATTGGGCGGAGCATAAAGAATTTTTAAATATAGCCCGACGAAAAGAAGTTTTTGTTAAGATAGTTGTAAGTGCCAGTTCGCCGGTTGAGGAAATAAGAGAGGCGATAAATCTGGTGGCAGGGGTTGATTATAATATTCCTTTGGTATTGCAGCCGGTAACGCCGGTGAGGGAAGAGATGGATAGGTGTCCGGGAAAGTGGTTAATGTATCTTCAGGATATGGCTCTGGAGAAACTTGCCCAAGTTTCGGTGATACCTCAGACCCACCGCCTAGTGGGAGTAAAATAAACTATAATTTAGCCAGACTGGGGGGCGGAACCTTGGATTTGGGAAAAATTGAAAAAGGTGTCCGGTTAATATTAGAAGGGTTGGGAGAGGATACATCGAGGGAAGGACTCCGGGACACTCCGGCGCGGGTGGCACGGATGTACAAAGAAATATTTTGCGGTCTCGAGGAAGACCCGGAAGCTCACCTGCAAGTGTATTTTACCGAAGAGCATGAAGAGATGGTTTTGGTGAAAGATATACCTTTGTATTCGATGTGCGAGCATCATTTACTCCCTTTCTATGGAAAAGCTCATGTGGCTTATATTCCGCGTAAAGGGAGAATTACGGGCCTGAGCAAGCTGGCCAGAGTTGTGGAAGGGTTTGCTAAACGGCCGCAACTCCAAGAGCGACTCACTTCCCAAATAGCCGATGCTATAATGCGTGCTTTGAAGCCTCACGGAGTGCTGGTGGTTGTAGAGGCTGAGCATATGTGTATGACTATGCGGGGAGTGAAGAAACCTGGATCGCAAACTCTGACCTCCGCGGTACGGGGGTTGTTCAAGACCAGCGAAGCCACCCGGGCGGAAGCCTTCGCTTTAATTAAAGGTAATTAAGGGAAGGTGGTTTAAATGAGGAAAAACAAAGAACAGCAGTTACATCCTATCGCTACTAAAACAGTAGGCTATCATGCCGAGCTATACAAAGTGGTAGATTTTTTAAATAAAACCTTGAAGGAATATCGTTTAATGTTTGGGCTATATCAAAACTCGGAAGATAATACCATGACTATAACAGTGTATAAGATATAGTTTTTGGCAGATTTTAGTGTCCTCTCATAAGATGAACTAAACCGATGAACCCCGGTTTGTGTGACTTATGGGAGGACCTAAAATGGAATTATTAAGATACTGTCTAAAATGTTACCTTGAGTTAGGGAAACAGGAATGGGAAACGATAATTGTTCTGGATGACATGTGGGTGATGCAATGTCCACGCTGTCGTACTATCTATTCCTGTTTTTCAGACGGTACCATACTTATTATTGACCGGAGTTTTTATCAGGGTCTTTAGGAAGGAATTTTATCTTTCGGTTAAGAATATTTGTTAAATGGTGAATCACCCTAAAATATTATTACCAAAAGAGGTGGGCCTCAGGGTGAAAGGGATGAAAAATTTTTTCCGGGAAAGTCTCAGTACTGTTCTGACGGCAGTTATCTTATCTCTAATTCTTCGGGCATATGTAGTGGAAGCTAGAGTGATTCCGTCGGGGTCTATGTTACCTACCATCCAGTTACATGATCGAGTGCTGGTCAATAAATTTATCTACAATTTTACGGAGCCGCAGCGGGGAGATATTATTGTTTTTGAGCCTCCGGAATCGTTAGGGGTCAAACATGATTTTATCAAGAGAGTTATCGGTCTGCCCGGCGATGTGATTGAAATTAGAGACGGGAAGGTTTATGTCAACGGAGAACCCCTGAAAGAACCTTATATTTTCGAAGCTCCTAGATACAACTTTGGGCCGGTTAAGGTGCCGGAGGATTCCCTATTCGTTCTGGGGGACAACCGTAATGAGAGTTTTGACAGTCACGTTTGGAGAGCATGGTTGAAAATTGAAGATGTCAAGGGGAAGGCCTTTTACCGGTATTGGCCCCCGCAACGCATAGGATTATTACACTAGCGCTATTGGGAGGTAGTTATGCGGATCTTACTTACCAATGATGACGGGATTTGGGCAGAAGGAATTAATCAATTGCGTCGTAGCCTAGAGGAAATTGCCGAAGTTTGGGTAGTTGCTCCGGACCGGGAACGGAGTGCGACAGGACATGGCATAACAGTTCACAAACCCCTACGAGTGGAAGAAATTAACTTTCCGGACTCCTCCAGTCGGGGATGGGCTGTAACCGGGACTCCTGCCGACTGCGTAAAATTGGCCTTGGAAGCGCTTTTGGAAGACACACCGGAAATGGTGGTTTCGGGCATCAATTGGGGAGCCAATTTAGGTACCGATGTGCTGTACTCCGGAACGGTTTCCGCGGCCTTTGAAGGCGTTTTGGCAGGTATACCATCGGTAGCGGTTTCTCTGACTACTGAGAGCAAAGAACCCCATTTCGAGTTTGCCGCCCGTTTTACCCGCCAGCTGTGTTTGCGACTTGCGGAGCGTAGGTTAAATCCAGATACTTTACTAAACGTTAATATCCCAGACCTTCCCCCCTCCAAAATCAAGGGAGTAAAGATTACCAAGTTGGGCGTTCGCCGGTACAAAAACGCGGTAGAGAAACGGAAGGACCCTCGAGGTCGAGCTTATTACTGGCTGGCAGGGGAAGCAAACGATGTGTTGAGCGATTCGGATACTGACATAGCGGCCATTAAAGAAAACTTTATTTCGGTTACTCCTGTCCATTTTGACCTTACTAATTATGCGATTCTCGAGCAGGTGCGAAGTTGGGGTATTACACCGGAAGGATAAAGAAGAAAGCCTTCAGCTTTCTTCTTTACTCTCCTCTGCAGGCTTTCTGTACCTCCCTGTTTATCCCCCGTACCATGGAACCCCCTATTCTGCCGCCTGCGCGTCCGCAGTCCCCCGCTTGAACTTTTCCCCCCAGTGACGTCCTTCACTTTTTCCTCGACCCAACTCCTTCTTTAAGCTGTTCCCGATCCTTTCCGGCAATAATTTCGGTCGGTTGTAAATATGGCCGTAGGCATTCTCGCTTCTTGGGTTAATACGGTCAGAAAGGGTGCCCAATATTTATCTGTAGATTTGATTTAACATACGTACAATCCGGTTAAAGTCTTGTCGGGTGATACCTCCGGTAAGTACCAGCATAAAGACGTAAGTCACGCTCCCTGCCGCTATGGGAAGGAGAGTGTGGCCCCATAAATTTAAGTGAAACGAGGACAGATAGTTGGCTACCGAATGGATTACAGATACCATAGCCGCCATAGCCAGAAGAGGGGAGAGAATAACTTGTCTCAAATCCAACGATAATCCAAAAGTTTTGATCAAAGCCAGGAGATTAAGCAGCCCTACCGTAACAAAATTCAGGTTGGCGGCTATTGCTGTACCGCGTATGTTTAGGCTGGGTATACCCGTTAAAAGATAGACAGCGGTCAGGTTTATTATGGCCCCAAAAGCAATATTGGTTAAAGCCAGAGTGACCTGACCCGAACCCTGGAGTATACCGGTGGTGGTCTGCTGTAAATAAAGGAACGGTGAAGCCAGGGCTAAAACTTTAAGTGGTACTGCCGCCTGAGGGGCGGCAAAAATTAATCGGCTCAACTGATCAGGCATGAGATATAAAATTACAGCTGAAGGCAGGCCCAATAAAAGGGTCAGGCGAAGGGCTTCGTGGCTGCGGGATTGAGCCAGAGATAGATTTCTTTCAGCTATAGCCTCAGAAATGGCTGGGACCAGAGAAATGCCTAGAGAAACAGTAAATATAGTAGGTAAGTGGAGGAGGGTTAAGGCTATACCGGAAAAGTTTCCGTACATCTCTGTAGCCTGTCGGAGAGAGAAACCGGCTGCTTGGAGTCGTATGGGGATTATAAAGGCTTGAAGAGTCATGACCACAGTTGTTATTACCCGGCTTATAGTAACAGGTATACCCAGGCTAAAAAGCCGGTTTAGGACGGTTAACAGAGGGAAAGTTGAGAGGCTTTCCCTTATTCTTGGGAATAGACGGGGACGAACAGCAGCATATATAGAGGTCATTAATAGTAGCCCACTTAACTCTCCCATTACAGTACCAATACCCATTCCCATGGCCGCATATTCCACTCCCCGGGGAAGGAAACGGTAGGCCAGATACAAACCTATAGCAACCCGAGTACATTGTTCCAGTATTTGAGTAATCGCCGTAGGAGTCATCTGTTGAATTCCCTGAAAAAATCCTCTAAAAGCCGAGCAGATGGATATTATAGGAATACCCGGAAGCATTACTAAAAATATCCAGTATGCCCTGGGATCGGCGAAAAAACGATCTGCGATGAAGGAAACGAAGAGGTAGCAAATGAAGGTAATTACCACACCGAACGCGGTAAGAAAAGTCAAAGCCACCCGGAAAATCCGGTAGGCACCCTGAACATTTCCGAGAGCCATTTCTTCCGCCACCAGTTTCGAAGTGGCCAGGGGTATTCCCGCCGTGGTAATCACCAGGAGTAGAACGTATACGGGAAAGACCATTTCGTAAATGCCGATGCCTTCTGGACCAATTAACCTGACTACCAAAACCCGGTAGATAAACCCGATTACACGGTTGAAAAAACTGGCCGCTACCAATATTGCCGCGCCGTAGATAAGGGGCTGTTTTTTCATTTTAGCATCCTCCGCTGGCCGTTCTATGAAATTTTATGCGATTAAACAAGGGTTAATGATTTTAAACATAAACATGCTAACTGTGGGAATAACTGATATTTAAGATATTTTATGAAAATGAGAAAAGTGATAAAATTAATAGAAATAAAAAGGAATTCAAGATAGTAACGTGAAATATATAAATTATCGCGGAAAACATTCGACGTTTAAGAAATAACAGGCTAAATTTAATTAAAGACATGAGGAGGAGTTGTATGAAGGTTTATCAAACAGAACAACTGAGAAACGTAGGTTTAGTGGCACACGGGGGGGCGGGTAAGACTTCGCTGACTGAAGCGATGCTTTTCAACTCAGGAGCCATAAACAGATTAGGTAAGGTAGATGAGGGAAATACTACCACCGATTTTTTACCGGAAGAAATCAAACGGAAGGTAACTACGAATGCTGCGTTGGCTCCTGTGGAATGGAAAGACTGTAAAATCAATGTGATCGATACTCCAGGTTATGCTGATTTTATTGCCGACGTATATGCAACTTTACGGGTAGTGGATAGCCTAGTAGTGGTAGTTTGTGCCGTTTCCGGGGTGGAAGTACAGACAGAAGTTGTATGGGAACTGGCAGAAAAGCGTAACCTGCCGCGCATTGCTTTTATAAATAAAATGGATAGAGAAAATGCCAACTTTTTTAAAGTATTGGAGGCTATGCAGAGCAAATTAGCAGGTAACATTGTTCCGCTGCAATTGCCTTTGGGTGCGGGAGAAGAATTTAAAGGGATTATTGATCTTGTGAACATGAAAGCACTGCAGTATGGAGAAGACGAATATCAGGAAATAGATGTTCCTGAAGAACTCAAAGATGAAGCGGAAACATACCGGGAAGCAGTTATTGAAGCGGCGGCGGAAGGTGATGATGAACTTCTAATGAAATATCTGGAAGGAGAAGAGTTGACCCAGGAAGAAATTCGTTCCGGGTTGCGCCAGGGAATAGTGGAGGGCAAAATAATTCCGGTATTGTGTGGTTCTGCGCTGAAGAACATCGGTATTCATTCTTTATTAGATTTCATAACCGCTTACTTACCTTCGCCTATAGAAGTGCAGGAAGAGGAGAAGCCGCTTGAGGAGGGGCCGTTGGGAGTATTGGTATTCAAGACCCTGGCCGATCCCTATGTAGGAAGGCTGAATTATTTTAGGGTTTTCCAAGGAGTACTGAAGGGAGATACAGTGGTATATAACGCTACCAAGGAAACAGAAGAAAAGTTGGGACAGATATTCTTACTGCGAGGGAAGAATCAAATTCCGGTTCCAGAATTAAAACCAGGCGACATTGGAGCGGTTGCCAAACTGCAAGTGACGACTACCGGGGATACATTGACCGTCAAGAACAGCCCGGTTTTGCTGGAAGGCATCGATTTTCCGGAGCCGACCTTGTCCGTGGCCATTCAACCGAAGAGTAAAGGTGACGAAGACAAATTAAGCAATGGCCTGAACCGTTTACTGGAGGAAGATAATACCCTTAGACTGGAGAAAAACCTGGAAACCAAGCAATTGATTCTTACCGGCATGGGTGAACTTCACCTGGACATTATTGTAGAAAGACTCCAGAAGAAGTTCGGCGTGGAAGTCCAGATGTCCACTCCCAAAGTTCCTTATCGAGAAACAATCAGGAAGTCGGTATCGCGGGTGGAAGGAAAACACAAAAAACAAACGGGTGGCCACGGCCAGTATGGGCACGTTTTCCTCGATTTGGAACCCCTGCCGGACAAAGATTTTGAATTCCACGAAACTATTTTTGGGGGAGCGGTTCCGAAACAGTACATCCCGGCGGTAGAAAAAGGTGTCAGGGAAGCGATGGAGGAAGGAATTCTAGCTGGATATCCGGTGACCGGTATAAAGGTTACTTTGGTAGACGGTTCCCACCATCCCGTAGATTCTTCAGAAATGGCTTTCAAAATAGCTGCGGCGCTTTCCTTCCGAAAAGCTTTAGAGCAGGCGGACCCAGTGCTGCTGGAGCCTATTATGAATGTTGAGGTAACGGTTCCTGAAGCGTTTATGGGCGATATAATTGGTGACTTAAATGGCAAACGGGGGAGAATTCTGGGAATGGAGCCCCAGGGCAAGTACCAAGTTATCAGAGCACAGGTACCCCTGGCTGAGATGTACCGTTACGCCATTGATCTAAAATCCATTACCCAGGGTCGAGGTAGTTTCAAAATGGAGTTTTACCAATATGAAGAAGTTCCGGCACACCTGGCGGAAAAAATTATCGAAGCAGCCAAAAAGGCCAAGGAAGATTAAGGAGCCTATAACGGCTCCGTTTTTTGTAAGAGGTGGCAGGAATTTTAGGACAAGATGGAGAAACAAACAATATTTGTCAATTTCTGTTGAACGGTGTCGAACTGCTAACTCACTTGTTGCCGAACTTTTGGGTGGGATTTAGGCATGACATTAGTTAAGTCGGGACAGCATCTTAACAGGATAGGTATAGCTTTTTCTGTGATTATCGTACTATGGGGCCTGCACCTCCTTTATGACCGTCTTATCCTTTTTCACTCCTTAACAGCAGAAGCAGTATTTGTCGGTGGGGGGGCGGCACTATTAGGTATATTTCTGTTGATAAAGTTTACCAGATGCATGAACCGCCAATGGGAGGAACAGGCTAAAGCTTACCAAGAACTACAGAAAGAACTGGAGCAAAAGGTTAAAGAGTTGACTGCCCTTCATTATCTCAGTCAGGAGGAATACTTAACCCAATCACTGGAATTGTTTCTCCAGCATCTTTTAGAAACCACTTGTCAGATTTTCCAGGCTCCGGCAGGAGAAGTTCTTTTGCTCGACGAAGACACCGGAGAACTTACCTACAAGGCTGCTTTCGGCTTAAGCAAGGAATATGTTTCCCGGATCAAGTTCAAGCCGGGCGAAGGGATCATAGGACGTTCGGCGCTGGGGGAAATAGTCTGTACAGAAGATTTAAACAAAGACCCCAGGGTTAAATATCCTTTAGAAAACCGGCTGGAAGGTTTCCGGGCTCTGATGAGTGTACCCCTTCGACTGAATGAGAAAATTATTGGCGTGATGGCCGTTCGGGCCGTGGAGCCAAGAACCTTTTCGTCCGAAGATGCCCAGCTGCTTTCTACTATGGCCAATCATGCAGCTCATGCTATCGAACGTCAGATGATGTATCGTCAATTAAAAGAGGCTAACGAGAAGTTAACTCTTCTTTACAGGATCGGGAAAACTCTTGCCAAAAAACTTGATTTAGATGAAGTATTCGCCACTCTACTGGAAGAAATTTTAAAGGCCGTCGAGATTGAGAGATGCTCTTTATTTGAGGTGGATCAGGAGACAGGAGTTATAAGAGGTAAAATATCCAGTGTTATGTCTAAAGAAGAAATAGAAAAGATAGTGCTGCCTCTCGAAAAGAGTCCAGTCGGAATGGCCGTTGCAAGTGGAAATAACACATTAGTGATCGAAGATGTAAGTAAAATACAAACTTTATCAGAAGAAAGTAGAGGTGTTCTTGAAAAGTTCGGAATAAAGTCTATGGCCGTAGTACTTATTAAGTACGGAGAAAAAGTTGCAGGTGCCATTACCTTAAGCAGTGCAGATTATTACCGGTTTACTCCTCAAGAGTTGGAACTGGTAGAAGCGGTGGCGGAACAGGCAGGAATTGCTATTGAAAACGCACGATTATATGAGGAAGTGTCCAGAATTGCTATTACTGACGAACTGACCGGTCTTTTCACCCGGATTTATTTTAACCGCAGGCTGGAGGAAGAATGGGCGAGGGCTAACCGTTATGATTCTTCCTTGTCTCTAGTCATGATTGATATTGATGATTTCAAGCAGGTTAATGATACCCGGGGACACAAGGTAGGAGACGAGGTGCTTAAAAAGGTAGCGTATATTATTAAAAATAATTTGAGAGCCTCCGATGTAGCTGCCCGTTATGGGGGCGATGAGTTCGTGTTAATACTTCCTGATACTGCCGAGGAGGGAGCAGTTAGTGTGGCTGAAAAGATACGGAAGGCAGTATCTGAATTATCCGACCCCAAAGTAACTATATCAGCAGGAGTAGCTGTATACCAGCCAGGTAAATACAAGAATGCAGAAGAAATGTTAATAGCGGCCGATATGGCCATGTACTCTGCCAAGTCTAATTTGAAGAACCGGACTTATATTATTAATTAGGCGGAGCCAGTATGGTAGCAAAATTGGTTGCTTAAGTTAACTCTTTATATTATGCTTAAAATGTAAGAAAAAATTTAGCTGAAGGTGTTGTTATGAAGCGTTTAGAAAAAGGACTGATCCAGGTATATACGGGCAATGGTAAAGGAAAGAGCACAGCAGCCTTTGGACTGGCAGTTAGAGCGGCCGGTCATGGTTTCAAGGTGTATATTATCCAGTTTATGAAAACAGGTAATTTTTATGGAGAAATTAATACGTTTAAGCGACTCGCTCCCGAGGTCGAGGTGAAATCTTTCGGACGCCCTGGGTTTATTTATAAAGAAAGCCCTAGAGAAGAGGATTACAAACTGGCCAGGGAGGCCCTGGAATACGCCCGCCAGGTGATGTTAGCCGACGATGCAGATATAGTTATTTTAGACGAAATTAACAATGCGTTGTACTTTGGGCTTATTAGCTTAGAAGAGGTTATGGAGCTGTTGAAACAAAAGCCACCGCAGGTTGAATTGGTCTTAACTGGCAGAAATGCACCGATGGAAATAATTGAGATGGCTGATTTGGTTACCGAAATGTTGGAGAAGAAACACCCGTACCGGCAAGGTATCCCCGGCCGGAAGGGAATTGAGTATTAGCGATTATCCAGTTGACACACCGCAAACGCGAAGGGTTAAAAACTGCTGAATAAAAGATAGAAATATGTAGTTGTTTATGGTATATCTACATGAAACTCAGTGAATGGGCAAGAAAACAAGGAATCAGTTACAAGACCGCGTGGAAATGGTACAAA